>NZ_JBLUOI010000009.1:37908-118920 GCF_048059995.1 Metabacillus sp. YM-086
ACGTTTTCTGTCCCGATTCTCCTTGTATCGAGACATAAACCCTTCTCTGTACTCGTTTTCTGTCCCGATTCTCCTTGTATCCAGACATAAACTCTTCTCACAACTCGTTTTCTGTCCCGATTCTCCTTGTATCGAGACATAAACTCTTCCCTGTACACGTTTTCTGTCTCGATTCTCCTTGTATCGGGACATAAACTCTTCCCTGTACCTGGTTTCTGTCCCGATTCTCCTTGTATCGAGACATAAACCCTTCTCTATACTCGTTTTATGTCCCGATTCTCCTTGTATCGAGACATAAACTCTTCTCCCAACTCGTTTTCTGTCCCGATTCTCCTTGTATCCAAACATAAACTCTTCTCCCAACTCGTTTTCTGTCCCGATTCTCCCTGTATCGAGACAAACGCTCTTCTCCCAACACGTTTTCTGTCCCAATTCTCTTCGTATCGAGAAATAAACTCTTCTACCAACACGTTTCTGTCCCAATTCTCCTCGTATCCAGACAGCACCTCTTCTCCCAACACGTTTTCTGTCTCAATTCCCCTTCGTATCCAGACCTAACACCTCTATCCTAAACCACCATGTCCAAATTCAACCCAAAGAAAAAGCTAGACACACCAGTGCCTAACTTTTTTAAGTACAATTAAAATCCTAATAAGTTAATCGCTTTAATCTCAGCAAGCTCCAAGTCGATTGGTTTTGCGTGTGTTAGTGAACGGATCGTAACAATATTGTCTTCTTCTGACATAATAACGCCGCGGTATGTTTCCTCAGCTGTTTCAATCTGACATAGTGTTCTTGGCATATTTTTTGGTAAGTTTGTGAAGAACTCTACTTTTTCAGCAATATTCATTTGTGTGATTGGCTTTCTTTGTTTTCGATATTGTTTGACCGTTGTTTCTTCCTCAGGTTGTTCTTTTTCCTCAACAACCGCAACAGCTGTTTCTGGTTGTTTTTCTTCTGTTACCTCCTCTTCTTCCTCCACTACTGTTAGCTTTTGAGCTTTTATTTCTTTTGGTTGATCTGCTTTTTGTTGTTTTGATTTTTTTACAACAAATGATTGCATATTTACATCTATATCTTGATGTTCGGGTGAAACGATATACATAAGGGGCTTCATTTTGTAATTTTGTTTATTTGACACTCATATCCCTCCTATAAAACGTATGTCTACACATTCAACATGTTATGCTTGCGAACTGGGTAATGTGCCTATTTCTTTGAGGTTGTGATAAGATGATGAAAATTTATTTAAAAGAAGCCTATTTCCATACAATTTTCATGCCAAGAAATACGTCCCTCTCCAAAATAATGTAATTTTTACAATAGATTTACATCTCCTTAACAATAAACTGTTATTGTCGAATTACGTAGGAAAAGTAGATATCAGATCGTCTTAGTACGACCTTTAAAGGAGAAGTAGTATGAACAATATCAGTCAAGAAACGCCCGATCAAGCTAAACAATTAAAGAATCACTTTCTTGAGATCCTTGATCAGCGGCAGCTTACTGTTCATTTCCAACCAATTGTTCATTTTCATAGTAATACGATTTATGGATTCGAAGCTTTATCACGTGGACCAGTTTCTAGTCCTTTTTATCGCCCGGATGCTTTATTTCCCTATGCAGAAGAAGAGGGTTTATTATATTCATTAGAAAAATTAGCAAGAGAACGTGCATTTGAGTTAAGTAAGGATGCCATTACCAATCAAAAGTTGTTTATTAACTTAAATTCGCAGGTTATTTATGATAAAGAATTCAACGCAGGTCATACGATATCGGTACTAAAGCATTATGGTATTGAACCAAAGAATGTTGTGTTTGAAATTACCGAAAGAAATGCCATTAACGATTTTAAGGCGTTTCGAAATGCTTTAAATCACTATCGTGAGCAGGGATTTAAGATTGCTATTGATGATGCGGGGGCAGGCTACTCTTCGCTTCAATCCATTTCAGAATTGATGCCAGATTATATAAAAGTAGACCGTTCTCTTATAAGCGGTGTGGACCATAATGAGGTCAAATCAAACATTCTTGAAGCATTTGTAACCTTTGCCAAGAAAATGAATAGTCAAATTATCGGAGAGGGGATTGAAACTGAGGCTGAATTACAACGAGTCATGAATCTTGGCATCCAATTTGGTCAAGGATTCTTTCTTGCAAAGCCAGATCATCCTTTTCCACAAATCAATCCTTTTGCTAAAGAATGCATTGAATTGGCTAATCCTTATAAAAATAGAAAATCTGTTATTGTTGATGTTGGAGATGAAATTATTCTTGTTAAAAACGGAAGTATTCTCAAACGTCAACCTGCACGAACCTTATTACATGAAGACAACTTTCAAGAAAAACATGCTTCAAATTCGATACAATGTTATAAAAATTAATAATAAGAAGGCGACTCAACAATTGAGCCGCCCTTTTTAATTAAGCTAAAATATGATATCCGGAATCAACGTGTAGGTTTTCACCAGTCATTCCTCTTGATAAGTCACTGAATAAGAATAGTGCTGTATCTCCCACTTCTTCTGGTGTTGTTGTACGACGAAGTGGTGAACGTTCTTCAATGTCTTTTAAAATTGAGTTGAAGTCACTAATTCCTTTTGCAGAAAGTGTACGTATTGGTCCAGCTGAGATTGAGTTAACACGAATCCCATCTTTTCCTAGGTCGCTTGCTAAATATCTAACACTTGCTTCAAGTGAAGCTTTTGCTACACCCATAACGTTATAGTTTGGTAGTACTCTTTCTCCACCTAGGTATGTTAATGTAACGATGCTTCCGCCTTCTGTTAAAAGACCTCTTGCCTCTTTAGCCACAGCTGTTAATGAATAAGAGCTGATGTTTTGCGATAGTAAGAATCCTTCGCGAGTAGTGTTTAAATACTCACCTTGAAGCTCTTCTTTGTTTGCAAATGCGATACAATGAGCAATACCGTGAATCACACCAACTTGCTCTTTAATTGTTGCAAAACAAGTTTTGATTTCTTCATCGTTTGTAATATCACAAGGTATTACAAGGGATTCACCTTCTAATGAGTCAGCAAGGTCACGAACGGACTTCTCTAGACGTTCACCTGCATATGTAAAAATTAATCTTGCTCCAGCATTATGTAAAGAACGGGCAATTCCCCATGCAATACTACGTTTATTTGCTACTCCCATTACGACGATATTACGGCCTTTAAGTGATAAATCCATGTACATCCTCCTTAAATTAATACAAGTTATTAGTACCTGGTTATAATTATAGCATTGATATTAAATAAGTGCTATTTCATAATTTCCATTGTTAAGACTTTTTCTATTGTATCGAACAAAATGCTTGTGTTGCATCTTTTGGTGACTTCGCCTGGCTGATCGCACTGATGATAGCCACTCCATTTGCACCTGAATGGTAAACCTCACTGGCATTCTCTAATGTTATCCCACCGATTCCTACAATCGGCAAATGAATAAAGCCTGCTTCTCTTATTTGCGTAATAAGGGATGGCCCTACTACATCATGTGCATCTTGCTTTGTTTTCGTTGAGAACATTGGGCCAACTCCGATATAATCGGCTCCATCAGCTACTGCCTTTTTTGCCTCCTGAATGGAATGCGTTGAAATTCCAATCCATTTGGTAGCTCCTACTCTTTTTCTTGTATAAAAAGGATCACTATCATCTTGTCCAATATGAATTCCATCTGCGTTAAGCTCTAATGCTAAGTCAATATCATCATTCACAATAAATGGAATTCTATTCCTTTCACATAGCATTTTTAATTTTTTTCCTAAATAAACTTGTTCTTCACCTGCTAAAGCTCCTTTGCCCTTCTCTCTATATTGAAACATCGTAATGCCACCCTTTATGGCCTCAGACAATGTTTTTTCTGGATCAAAGGTAAAACAATTCACAGATCCCATTACAAAATATATTTTTAGTGCTTGAGATACGTTCATATTGTATGCCCCTTTTTGATGGTGCCTGGCACCACCCGAATTTTGTCGAATAAACCCAAAAGGACTGACTCGAGCCACAACAGTTGCTACCTGTCATGGCTCATCTGTGAGTCAGTCCATAGTCTTCATTTATACGGTTGTTATGTTGTTTTTCTTAAAAGCCCAATGATTGGTTGGGCCGTGTCCTCCACCAATCCCTAATTGATCTTCAATTGCAGCTTGAATAAAGGCTTTTGCCGTTGAAACAGCTTCACGTACACTTTTACCTTTACTAATTTCAGCCGTGATCGCAGCAGCGAATGTACAGCCGGTACCATGTGTATGCTTTGTTTCTTTTCGTATACCTTCGAATGTATCAAAACCCTGACCATCATATAACAGGTCAATAACCACTTCACCGTTAGGATCGTGACCACCTTTAATCATGACAAACGTTGCACCAAGATCATAAAGCTTTTTAGCAGCATCTTTTTTTTGCTCAAACGTTTCAATTTTCATACCTGTTAACACTTCTGCTTCAGGTATATTTGGGGTAATCACTTTAGCTAACGGCAATAAAGCGGTAATTAAAGCCTCTACAGCTTCTTCTTGTAATAATGATTGCCCGCCTTTTGCGACCATAACAGGATCAACAATGATATTTTCCCAGTTATAATGCCGTATTCTCTCCGCAACAAGCTGAATCATTTCAGCATTAAAAAGCATGCCTGTTTTAATCGCATTTGGTACTAAATCTTCTGCAACAGAATCAATTTGAGTTTTTAATGCTTCTATTGATAAAGGATAAACTCCTTGGACACCAAGTGTATTTTGAGCTGTAACAGCAGTGATTGCTGTCATGCCAAACACTCCAAGCTCTTGAAATGTTTTTAAATCTGCTTGGATGCCTGCTCCTCCTCCAGAGTCCGATCCCGCAATTGTTAAAGCACGAGATACTGTCATTTTATATCCTCCTTGCTACCCGATGTAGCGGTGATAAATCTTCTTCGCTTCAGAAATATCCTTCGTTCCGTGGATAAGGGCACGACCATCCTTAAATAGGACGATTCTGTGTTCACCAAACGTAAATGACATAAGGAATGGATTTTCTAAAAAAGCATCTGCAATCGGCATTATTCGCTCCGCAATTTGTTCAAAAGAAAATTGCTTACCTGAACTTGGTCTAATTTGCACAGTATCTCTACCGCATAGAACAGCAGCCTTTGTTTCCATTTCAGCCGTTAAGTAAGGAAAAACTGGATCAGTACCACAAGTTGGACATGCATCATTTTTCAGTCGATCCATATTAATTGAAGAATATTGGTTTTTCCATAAATCAAATGATACAAGCTTACCTCGCATGTTTTCCATATCTCCTACGAGAATTTTAAGTGCTTCTGCTGTTTGATGTGAAGCAACCATACTTACAATTGGTGAGATCACCCCGACTGTGTCACATGTCATTCCATCGAACGGGATATGCTTTAATAAGCAATGTAAACACGGTGTTTCACTAGGAATAATGGTGAACGATAAACCATAGCTTCCCACGCAGCCACCGTAAATCCATGGAATATTATTTTTTATTGAAAGATCATTAATCAATAATCTTGTTTCAAAATTATCCGTCGCATCTATGATCACATCTACACCTTCAGCAAATTCCTCAATATTTGCAGAGGTAACATCTTCTACATACGATAAAACTTCTACTTCTGAATTTATCTTTTCAAGATGCTGCTTTGCTGCAACAGCTTTAGGAATGCGATTGATCGCATCATCTTCTATATAAAGCTGCTGTCTTTGCAAATTGCTCCATTCAACATAATCTCGGTCAACAATTGTTAATGTTCCAATGCCAGCACGTGCAATCATTTCTGCGCTAGCCGTACCTAAAGCACCTGCTCCAACAATCAATACATGTTTTTTTCGTATGTTATCTTGACCCTTTTCTCCAATTGGAGTAAATAGCATTTGTCTAGAATAGCGTTCCATTAAGTCGTAATCATTCCTTCTGTTGGACTACTTGCAATAGCATAGTCTTTTTTAGCTATTCTACCAGCTTCATACCCTAGTCTTCCAGCTTCAATCGCTAACTTCATCGCAACAGCCATTTTCACAGGATCTTTAGCAGCCGACACAGCTGTATTTAATAGAACACCATCTGCACCAAGCTCCATTGCTAATGCCGCATCTGCTGGTGAACCAATTCCTGCGTCAATAATGACGGGCACTTTAGATTGCTCAATAATAAATGATAGATTAAGAGGATTTAGAAGTCCCTGACCAGAGCCAATTGGAGATGCTCCCGGCATAATAGCATGAACACCTAACTCTTCTAATCTTCTAGCAAGCACAACATCATCTGATGTGTATGGTAAAACGATAAAGCCCTCTTCTAAAAGCATTTCACTTGCTTTTAACGTTTCAACTGGGTCTGGTAATAATGAACGATCACAGCCAATAACCTCAACCTTAATCATGTCACATAAGCCTGATGCTTTTGCTAGTTTCGCAATTCTTACTGCTTCTTCAGCTGTTTTAGCTCCTGCTGTATTTGGTAGCAGTGTATATTTTGAAACATCTAATTGCTCTAAAAAATTAGGTTGTGATTCTTCGAAAATATTCATTCGGCGCACCGCAAACGTTAAGATCTCCGCTTCTGATTGGGCAACTGCTTCCTTTTGAATGTCAAATGAAGGGTATTTTCCTGTACCTAATAATAATCTTGATTGAAATGTTTTATCTGCAATTTTTAACATAAAATCATCCTCCTCCTACAAAATGAACTAACTCAATTTCATCACCATTTGAAATGATTGTGTTTTCATATTGATCTTTTAAAACAATCTCGCGGTTATGCTCAACAATAACAAGACGATCTTCCAGCTTGTAAAACGCCAGTAAATGCTGAATTGTTTTAACTTCTTGATTTAATTCAACCTGTTCACCATTTAATTTAATGCTCATGAAATCACCTCGTTGTTTGAGTAAGCTTTCTCGTTAAAGAAAAAGCATGAATATACTCTTCGTTTTGCTTTCTTTTTAAAATAAGATCTCTGACCATTGTTCCTGTTTTAGGAGCAAGCAGAATTCCATTTCGGTAATGTCCTGTTGCAAAGTAGATGTTCTCATCCTCAGGATGCTGTCCAATATATGGCTTTCCATCATCAGATTGTGGCCTTAACCCAGCCCAAGTATCGAGCAGCTTAGCGGATGTAATACTTGGCATCATCGGCGTCACTTTTTCAATCAGTGACTGAATTCCTCCAAGTGATGGTGTTGTACTCCAATCATCCTCAATCATTGTGGCTCCTACAACAAACCTTCCATCACCCTTTGGAACGATATAACAATGGTCATAGAAAAGAGTCTTTTCGAGATCTAAATGATCCCCTTGAACGGAAAGACATTCACCCTTAACCGGCCTCATATTGACCTCAAGTCCTAATTGTTTAAAAAAGTGTCCACTCCATACTCCATTTGCGATAACTACTTTGCTACAAAGATAATCCCCTTGTGGTGTTGATAACGTATACTCATTTGTAGCTGTTTTCTTAACAGAATGAACGGGTCTATTTTCTTTAAATGTTGCTCCTAGTAAGCTAGCAGATTTCGTGAAAGCCGCACATACATGTGTAGGAGAAACGTGGCCATCTTCAGGAATATAAAGCGCTCCTACGATCGAATCAGACACATGTGGTTCACCTTGTAAAACTGTTTCTTTCGTGTGCCATTCTAAAGTTTCATAATCTTCTACAGCTTTCTTCAAAACTCTCGCTTCATTTTCTGTCATTGCTAGCTTATACATGCCTTTATCAACTAGTTGAATATTAATCTGTGATAATTCTGACAGCTCATCACGTAAGATGTGATAGTGTCTTTGACTTTCCTTCGCAAACTGAAAAAAAGCATCATTATTTTCCAATTCGGAATTTGCCCCAAGCATTCCAGCAGCTGCACATGTTGCACCTGTACCACCTTTATGGCTATCTAATACAAGAACGGAGATTCCCTCTTTTGCAAGCTGATAGGCAATTGACTGCCCAATTATACCGCCGCCAACAATTCCAACATCATATTGTTTTTGCATGGTAACCCCCCTCTTTTAAATTGGTTAAAGCTGCAATTGGGTCACTGCTCGCTATAACATAGGACATAACAGCAACACCATGAACACTTACGTTTTTAAGCAACTTAATTGTGCTAGGAGTAATGCCTCCTATCGCAATAACTGGAATTGTCATGTGCTCACAAATTTCAGCTAATTGTTCTACACCTCTTGGAGGTAATGCTGCTTTTGAATTTGTTTCAAAGATGTGACCAAATAACAAGTAATCAGCCCCCGCTTCTTCACATCGTAGAGCTTCTTCTAGCGAATGGACAGACCGTCCAATTCTTACGTGCGAATCAAAAGCTCTTACTACCTCAACAGGAAGGCCGTGTCCTGGTAAATGAACATTAGGGATATTATGTAATAAAGCAACATCAAGTCGATCATTGATCACAAGCTTTTCCTTCGGTACACCCCGCTGAAGCAAATTTGACACAAGTAACATGATGTCTGAAGCCGTTTTCTGTTTTTCCCGGATATGAATATAATCCACATCTTGATGGAGCATCGTAAGTTTCACTGTTAATTCATTTACCGTTTGCTTGCCATCTGTAATGACATGAAATTCCACTTTTTTTCACCTTGATTCTTAAATAGTAAAGTTTTATAGGACGCAAAAAACCACTTTCCTATAGGAAAGTGGTTTACATACACAAAAAACCATGATGTATCCACTTCCCTACGCTGGTATCATCCAGATCAGGTTATAAGGGTCTTAAAGTCACACTTTAATCTCAGCCTCTATTTAAGGCTCCCCTAGCGGTTGTTTCTCTCGTATTTACTTATTTCTATCATACCAAATGTTTGGAAACTTTCAAGAGTAAGATACCCTGATGTTTTTTAATTGATAAAATTATATCAATTCCAACTCATGTTTAAGTTCATTTACATATTCTCTAGAGCCCGTCACAATTAGACGATCTCCTAATTTCAGGTCTGTATCTCCATGTGGAACAATTGAATCTTTGCCTCTGAAAATACGGACAAAAATAATGTCTCCTGTAAACGGAAAGTTTCGTAGCAGGATGTTATCGTATTTTGCATTATTTAAGTTAATTTGATATAGAGTTGTTTCCTGATTTGTTAAGATTCTCATAACACTTGGTGCTTCAATTAAAGCACGAAGCATCGTTTTTGTTGAAAGAAGTGTAGAGAAAATATCAATACCCTCATCCTTTAATTGACTTGCTAAATCAGGTGATGCCACACTAGCAATCACTCGATCAACTTGCTCTTTTTTTGCAAATAAGGCAATATCGGCATTTCGTTGTTCATCACCAGTAGCTACAACAATTAAGTCTACATCAAAAGCGTTTTGATCTTTTAATGTTTCAACCTGAAAATCATCAATTTCTCTAATCTCAAACAATGATTCAGAGATTTGTTTATCAATTTTATCTTGTTGAATATGATAAACCGTTGTTTCATAAAGATCTTGGTTTAGCTCTCTTGTAACTGGCAGTGACATTTGATTGGCACCAATAAAGGCAACCTTGATTTTGGTTGGTTTTCCTTCGCTTTTTGGAAAAAGCTTTTTAAAGAAAATCGGAGTTACTATACTCGTAATAACAGCAACTAAAATAAGCGCACCTGACATTTCAGCTGTGATAATCTCCATTCTTTCCCCAATCGTCGCAGCTGCAATGACAAGAGAAAGCGTAGATGTTAAGAGAAAACCAGCTGCAAGTGTTGTTTTGCCATCGTACCATCTTTTCAAATAATAAACAGGTAAAATCTTAGAAATCAGAAGTGCGATAAATAATAATGGAATAAGCAGGAAGATTTTTGGATCTTTAAACAAAGCCCAAATATCTAAATCAACTCCAACCATTACAAAGAAAATGGGAATAAGAAATCCATATCCGAAAGAATCAAGCTTTTGAACCATTTCTTTGTTAGGAGATAATAGCGAAACTAGCACACCTGCTAAAAAGGCTCCTAAAATATTTTCGGCACCAATTGTTTCGGAAATCGCCACTAATAAAATAATTAACGTAAAAACAGCTCGTGTCCCAATTTGAATCGTCCCTTTTGACATTGTTTCGATGAATGAACGATTCATAAATGTTTTTCCTAAGAAATAGAGCCCAACACCTGCTCCAAATAGAACTAATAACAACCATGTATTGTTGTCTCCACCACCATAAATGGAAGCAAAAACAGCAAGAAGCACCATTGTGACTAAGTCGGCGATAACAGCCACAAGTAAAATAATTTGACCAATATTGGATTTCATAATTCCTGCATCTTTTAATGTAGGTACTACTACTCCTAGAGAAATAGTCGAAATAATTAAGGTCATTAAAAACGCGTTATCCATTAACCCGATCCATACAAAGATGTAGGATAATAATAAGGATAGAGCAAAAATCCCAACAAATATGATGAGTGATACGAAAAACGCATTAGGTGCATCTTTACCAGAAGGAAGCTTCTCCTTTTTCTTTCCTCCTGCAAAAGCTGTAAAGTCTATTTCAAGACCACTAAGAAACATTAAGAAAATAAATCCAAGCATTGATAATGTCTCAAGCCACATATCCTGGTGGACAACATCAAAACCACTTTTTCCAATAATTAACCCAACGATAATTTCGGCTACGACGACTGGCATAAAGTTTAGCTTTAATCGATGTAGCAAAATAGGGGTTAGAAATGCTGCGAGAATAACAATAACTAATGAAGTTACAGATGCTCCATGCATCGTATCCCTCCTTTATCTTAAATTCAGTAATTATAAAAGGTAAAAAATCTAGCGAAGAATGTATATCTTCTATCATATACAAGCTAGAACATAACTTGTAACAATATGCTCTAAGCTGGAATCTAGTTAAATTAAATATTGCATAAACAAAGTCGCCATACCAAAATAAATTAAAATACTAATAATATCATTTATAGTTGTAATAAAAGGACCAGATGCAACAGCCGGATCCACCTTCAATTTATGCATAATTAATGGAATAAAGGCACCAGAAATCGTCGCTACAGTTAGTGTAGCCAATATTGAGATCCCTACTAGTGCACCTAGAAATAAGTCACCTTGCCATACAAAAACAACAACAGTCACAACAACACCACAAATGGCCCCTGTTATTAAACCTGTACCTGCCTCCCGAACAATCATCTTACTAAGATTTTGATCTTCAGTATCACCAAGTGAAATTCTTCTAACAGCAACGGCTAAAGCCTGTGTTCCTGTGTTTCCTGCCATACCGGCAATTAAAGGGATAAACACGGCTAAAATAGCAACCTTCTCTAATGTTGCTTCAAATCGACCAATTAAACTTGCTGTAAACATTCCAAGAAATAATAATATAATTAACCACGGCAACCTTTTTTTGGCAGCAGAAAACGGCCCTCTATCAGTGGAATCAACGTCAGATACCGCAGCAAGCTTCGAATAGTCATCACTTGCTTCTTCTTCAATAACATCGACGATATCATCAACAGTGATAATTCCTAGCAGATGTCCTTGAAAATCAACGACTGGGAGCGCAAGGAAGTTATAGTCTTTCATTTTTCTTGCAACTTCTTCTTGATCTTCCGCGACACTTACCGAGTAAACACGTTCATTCATAATGTCTGAAATCATCGTGTCAGGTTCACTAATAATTAAATCTCTTAACGAAATAACACCAGCAAGCTTTTCATCTTCATTCACAACAAATACATAATAAATTGTTTCAGCGTTTGGAGCTTCTTTCTTTAATATTTGCATGGCAGAATGAACCGTTTGATGAGCATGAATGGAGATATACTCCGTTGTCATGATACTTCCGGCTGTATATTCTTCGTAATGAAGCAACTCTCGTATTTCTTCAGCTGCTTCATCATCCATAATTGTTAAATAACTTGCAACCTGATCCTTATCAAGCTCATTTAAAACGTCAACGGCATCATCTGCATACATCTGTGCAAGCATTTGGGCAGCAAACGTTGGATCCATTTCTGATAAGTATGTTTGATAAAGGCCATCTTCATCTTCAATATTTTCAAAGACCGCTGCCATTTCTTCTGGGGAAAGAAAATGATAAACAGTCTGGCGATCTTCTGGGTCAAGCTTAATAAAAAAGCTGGCCTGGTCGTAAGGGTGCTGCTCTAAAAACACGGAACGAAAATCATCCATATTTTTCTGAGTAAGTGCTGAGAGCAGCGTTCCTTCTTCAAGCTCAACTTGTTCTCTTTCTTCTGACAAAGTCTGTTCCTCCTCTCTTTGTCATATATATTAAGGAAATAAATAAATTTTCGACATATACTTAAGTATTTCTACATATTGCGATTCACATTATAATAACTATAATATTCTATATGCATTTATTGAAGCAATAAGATGAACATTATTTACAAAAATAAAACATTTCCTTTTAGAGACTTTTTTTCCATTAAACGCGTTATATTCTGGAGCGGAAATCAACTTTCATTTAAAATGTAACCTAAGAAAACAGCCATTATGAAATGGATCCTTTGCAAATCGTTCACAATCCATTAAGATGGTTAATGATACAATGACTATATAGAAAATTTCAAGTTTAAAGATTTAGAAAGGGATCGACTATGACAAACGAAAAATCCCCACAACAACAAATAGATTACACATTAATTTTTATCATGTTTTTATTGGCTATCGTGAGTACATTCGCGATAAACAGTGCTGAATCCACCCTTCCAGAAACACTAAAGGGCATAAACTTTTCAATGAAACAGATTCAATGGTATATTATCGGATCATTCGCTGTTGTTGTTACGATGCTGATTGATTATGACCGATTTAAGCAGCTAGCCTGGTATTTATACGGCTTTGGTTTACTCCTTTTACTAGGTCTTGAAGTTTTACCACAGGGTATTGTTCAAACAATTAAAGGAGCAACAAGCTGGTATAGAATTGGTCCATTAGGAAATTTTCAGCCTTCGGAATTAATGAAAATTATTATTATCATTGTCTTGAGTAAGATTATTACAGATCATCGTGAAAAATACCCTAAAAATACACTAGCAGATGATTTTCTCTTAATTGGAAAGATTGCTGCGGCTGCGGCTCCGCCTGTCCTTCTTTTAATAAGACAGCCGGATATGGGGATGACCATGGTGTTCTGTGCGATTATCGGATCGCTTATTCTGATCTCAGGGATTCAATGGCGAATTATTGTTACAGCAGCTTCTACTTTTTTAATCGGTGCCGGAACATTTATTTTCATCTTTATTAAATATCCTGATTTTTTCTTAAAGTATATTTTACGCGGAGAAGAATATCAGCTAGATCGATTTTACGGCTGGCTTAATCCTTGGGAATATTCTGGTGAGCAAGGATTTCAGCTTGTTAAATCATTGTTAGCTATTGGATCGGGTGAATTACGTGGAAAAGGCTATCAAAATCTAGAAGTTTATTTACCTGAGGCACATACTGACTTTATCTTTGCGATTATTTCAGAGCAATTTGGATTTATTGGCGGTAGTATTGTTGTTTCATTGTTTTTCTTACTTATTTATCGCATGATTCATATCTCTCTAGAAAGCAATGATCCGTTTGGCAGCTTCTTATGCACAGGTGTCATTGGTATGATTACATTTCAGGTTTTCCAAAATGTAGGCATGACGATTGGGCTACTCCCAATTACAGGTCTGCCATTGCCATTTGTTAGCTATGGAGGAAGCTCTCTTGCCACTTATATGGTTGCTATCGGAATTGTTCTAAATGTCCGTTCACGAACAAGAAAATACATGTTTGACTAATCGAAGTGGTACCCTTATAAATAGGGTACTTTTTTTTACACTTTGACAAAGAGGCGATACATATGAAAATTGATGTTATTGGCGATATTCATGGATGTTTTCGTGAATTTGAGGAGCTAACAAAAAAAATGGGCTATGACTGGACAACTGGAATTCCCATTCATCCTAATGATAGAAAGCTTGCATTTGTTGGGGATTTGACCGATCGCGGGCCTGAATCTATAAAAGTAATTGAGATTGTCTACCAGCTTGTTCAAAAAGAAGGCGCACATTATTCTCCTGGCAATCACTGCAATAAGCTGTACCGCTACTTTCTTGGAAACAAAGTTCAAATTACTCACGGTCTTGAAACAACAGTAGCAGAATACGAGGAATTACCACCTAAAAAGAAAGCTGAAGTGAAAAATCAGTTTAAGTTTCTATATGAAGCAGCACCTCTTTATCAAATTCTTGATAACGGAAAGCTAATTGTTACTCACGCTGGAATTAGGGAAGATTATATCGGAAAAAGTTCAAATGCCGTTAAAACCTTTGTTTTATATGGAGATATTACTGGTAAAAAGAACCCTGATGGAACACCTGAACGTCGTGATTGGGCTCAACATTACCAAGGAAAGGCAATGATTGTTTATGGTCATACTCCTATTAAAGAGCCTAAACGAGCCAATCGAACGATTAATATTGACACTGGAGCGGTGTTTGGTAACAAGCTTACAGCATATCGTTACCCGGAAGATGAAGTGATCTCTGTTGAATCAAGCCTTCCTTATGATGAGTCACGGTTTCGGGAAAAGTAAAACGGATGAATGGCACAAAATTTTAATACCTATTTTTTATAGAAAAAAAGCTTCATCAATTAAGGGAAGTAATCCGATACTGTTGATAAAACCTAAAATATCAGTTGAATGATCATATAGCATGACAAATAACATATGTAAAACGCTTGGGTGTAATACCCAAGCGTTCTGTTTTTGATATCGTCTTGTTCAACTAAAACATATCATAAACGATTTGAAAAAGGGAAAGATGATAAATGGAGGTGTAAATATTGAGTAAAGAAAGGAATATCCCATACTATCTATTAAACAACAGCACTATAATTGGGTTAGTTCTATTACCCTTTGCCATCGTAAAACGTTCATTTAAAGATTGGGTAATTGTTTATCTAGTAAGCATTATAGGTAATTACTTTGCTGATAGTTATTTGGTATCAAAAGGGTATATAAAATACAAAAATAAGCTTTTTAAAAATGTTAAAATCCATTTACCTTTTGACTATATTCATTATCCCTTGTTGTTACTTTACTACAACCAATGGACACTTAACAGCAGACCAATTGGTATTTTTTTAAAAGCAATCATATTAATAACCCCTCAAATCATCTTAGAAACTTTAGCCGAAAGAAAAACAAAATTAATAAGATGGAAAAAAGGGTGGAGTTGGTATCACTCATTTCTAAGCATGATATTAAAACTGTTACTCTGCAGAAGTATCATTGCAATTATTAGAATAATAAACAAAGGGAAGATTTCTGTTTAATAAATAGAGAACCACTTTATTTTCTCCTTTGTTTTTTCAAACATGGACAAGGACAACCTATTCCCCTTCTTTCACTAACCTGCCGTTAGTTCAAGAACATTCCTTCATAAGCTCTAAAATTAATTTAACATAAAATCACAATGACAAAACTGATACAATAAAAATTCAACGTTGCAAATGGCAAAGCTATTAGCAAGTGACAACAGCTATTGTCGCGTTATATCGGTTGTGATTTTGTGTATGCAAATTCGAGTGTGTATATCTTATATCGTTGTTATATAGGTAAAAACGACTACAGACCAAATCTACGCGATTTGGTCTGTTAACTATTTTATGCTTCTTTCAACCGAAAAACGGACCTACTTACGCTTAAGATGAATCCTTTTCGCTAATTTCTCCATATCTTCCGGAAGTTTCGCTTGAAAACAAAGATCTTTTTCTAACAAGGGATGCCAAAATGATAGCTCTGAGCTATGTAAGGCTTGCCTATTAATATCTAGTTGATTTCCACCGTATAACGTGTCTCCACATAAGGGATGTCCTATTGATGAAAGGTGAACCCGAATTTGATGAGTTCTCCCCGTTTCTAACACTAACTTTACATGTGTTCTATCTTTGTAGGAGCGAAGCACTTGAAAATGTGTGACAGCACTCTGGCCATCGTCACATACCTCTCTCTCAATAATACTGTCTTTTTTTCGTCCAATAGGACTTGATATCGTTCCTTTTTGCTCCTCCATCACCCCATGCACAAAAGCTTCATACGAACGATGAATACTTTTACTTTTTTGCATATCTGAAAACAACGAATGAGCAAAACGATGCTTCGCAACTAACATCAACCCAGAGGTATCTTTATCCAAACGATTTACGATATGAATGGTGGAAGGAATATGATGCTCCTCATAATAATGAATTAATCCATTTGCTAATGTTCCCCTTACATGATCTCTCGATGGAATTGATGGTACAAAAGGAGGTTTATTAATAACCAAACAATGCGAATCTTCATATACGATGCTAAAGGGAACTCGATCTGCCTCAAGTCCTGACCCCTTTTCTTCCTTTGGAAAAATCACGGTTAAAAAATCATCTTTTTTTAACTGATATCGAACTGTAACATGACGATCATTCACGAGGATCTCTCCGCCATGAAATTTTATATCCGTTAAAGCTCGCTTTGATATTTTTTTCTCTTTCACAAAATCTAAAACGAGCTTCCCATCATCTTTTGATGTTATTTTCCACTCTAATTGAAATGTTGACTCCATTAACGATCTGTATCTCCAACAAAAGAATCACGAACTCTTTTCCAGAAAGGAAATGGCTTGAAGCGGGCAAAACGTACGTTTTCATTTGCCACACGACATTGAATTGATTTCACATCTTTGTGTAACAGAGTAAGATGATCAATTGTAATCTGAAAGTCAACATCATTAACAGGTTTCAGCATACATGTATGATGTTCAGGCAAAATTAACGGCGAACCGATTGTACGGAAAACACGATTGTTGATAGAAGCCATTTCCGCCAACTGAATGGCACGTAAAGAAGGATGTAAAATTGCCCCACCTAATGCTTTATTGTAGGCTGTACTGCCTGATGGTGTAGAAATACATAAGCCATCACCACGGAATGTTTCAAACATTTGCCCTTTAATCTCAACGTTCATGACAAGTGTTCCTTCAATACTTTTCACTGTACATTCATTAAGCGCTAGATATCTAGCCTCTCTTCCCCCGTCATTATGACGAATAATAACCTCTAAAATCGGGTATTCAACAATTTGATACGGCGTTTTAGCAATAGCAATCACAAGCTTTTCAATTTCTTCTGGAACCCAATCAGCATAAAACCCAAGATGCCCTGTATGCACCCCAATAAAGGCAGTTTTGTCTAATCTGCTTCGATAGCGATGAAAGGCGTATAAAAGGGTACCATCACCACCTACAGAAATAACAATATCCGGCTGATCTTCATCGTAATCCAGTTGAAAATCCAATAAGTAGGTTTTCATTTTTTGCATGATTGAATTAGAAACCGGATCTCCCTTGGATGATATGGCAAATTTCATAAAAATTACCCCTTTATCGTTTAAATTTAAAATCTCTGTTCGATTTTATTTTTTGTCCGTCTTTCGTGAGAAAATAGCTTGGGCTTCTTGGATTTCCCCTCTAATTTGGGACATCTCCTCATCAAGTGAATATGCTGCTTCTGCTGCCCTTTTTAATCTTACTTTAATATTATCAGGAATATTTCCGCTATATTTATAATTTAACGAGTGTTCGATTGTCGCCCAAAAATTCATTGATAATGTTCTAATTTGAATTTCAACAAGTAATTTCTTTTCCCCAGATATTGTTTGTACCGGGTATTTTGCAACTAGATGATAGGAACGATATCCACTATCTTTTTGTGAGGTAATATAATCTCGTTCCTCAATGATCTCCAAATCATTTCTGCTTTTTAACATATTTACAACAAAACGAATATCATCAACAAATTGACACATCATTCGAATTCCCGCGATATCTTGTAGACCTTCCTCTATGTTCTCAAGGCTAATGTTTTTCCGCTTCGCTTTATCTAAAATACTGGCAATCGGCTTCACGCGACCAGTTACAAATTCAATTGGTGAATGTGAATGTTCAAGTTCATATTGCGAGCGTATTCCTCGTAATTTCACCTTTAATTCCTCAACTGCTTGGTTATAAGGAGCCAAAAATGACTTCCATTGTTCACCTTCCATATGCATCCCCCTAACACGACCACCTGTTGCTGTTCCAATAGACATGTTCCTATCATTAAAGCACTGTGAAACTAAGTTATTGAATAAAGCCTAAGAGCCTCACCAACGTGTAAACGCTAGACTATGCTAAAGCAAAAATCTCAACAACTTTGTTTTCCATTTCTTCCCCATAGTTTGCATTATCTTTGATGTTCTCTAACAAATAACTTAATTCATCTATAAGGTTAACTAGCTCAATCTGCTCATTGCTTAATTTTAGTTCTATCTTTATCTCTTTATCCAATGCTTCCTTTAAGTGTGGCCAAATACTGTCAGGTAAACTAGCATAGACAAATTCATCACCAGACTCTAATATGTAAATAAACGCTAGATGATCCGAATCAACAAGCATTTGTCCTTTCGCTTCTACATCCTGTAGTGAAGTTGGAATTTCTGTTGCTTCTAATATAAGTATGTTGTTTTCTAATGTTGCTTTATTTAATTCGATTCTAGTATTCATAACTATCTCCTTCCATTACAATCCAAGATTATTTTACCATATTAAAAAGTCACTTGATAACATTGCGGTCTATTTAAATTCAAGAGATAATAGAAAGAGATCGTTTTTTGTCTTACGCTAAACTATCTGATAAGAGAGGTCTATCCTAAAATGTCACAAGAAATTGAAATAGAATTTAAGAATCTTCTAACAAAAGATGAATATTACAAAATAAAAGAAACATTTAAAATAGAGGAACATGATTTTTTCGACCAAGAAAATCATTATTTTGATACACCTGAATTTTCGTTAAAAGCAATCGGAGCAGCTTTGCGAATAAGAAGAAAGCAAAATAAATTTGTTATGACTTTAAAAGAACCTGCTACAGTTGGCTTACTCGAAACACATCAAACATTATCAGACGAAATGGCTGATAGCATGATGAAAACTGGTGAACTCGTAAATGGCGAAGTTGTTGATCGTCTGCTTCAATTAGACTTAGATGTTAACAAAATAACTTATTTTGGTTCTTTATCAACACGTCGTGCAGAAAAAAATTTTCAAAATGGTTTAATAGTTTTAGATCATAGCCGATATTTAACAGTAGAGGATTATGAGCTTGAATATGAAGCAAAAGATGAAGAAATCGGAAAAAAGGTCTTCCATCAACTTCTACATGACCTTCACATTCCAATTAGACTAACAAAAAATAAGATTCGCCGTTTTTATGAACAAAAATATAGTGAGATGGGGTAAGAATCTTGGATATTAAAGCAAGATATTATAAAACAATGCTTGAACTACAGGCATTGCAAAATTTCAATACAACACCAACCCAAACAAAAGATTCAACCTTTGATACAACTTTTCAGGATTTATTAAAATCTTTTATTAATCCCTCAACTTCAAGTGCAACAACAAATAATTCATCTGTTTTAGCAGATTTACCTAGAATGATCTTAAACTCACCAGTTGTAACAAAAACAACTTCTGTTAAAGAAACATCAGGGCCGATTGCATCTGGCTCTATCGACGAGATTATTCGTCAGGCTGCCACCAAGTACGGAGTAGATGAGAAATTAATTCGTGCAGTTATCAAGCAGGAATCCGGATTTAATCCTACTGCCAAAAGCTACGCTGGTGCAATGGGACTTATGCAATTAATGCCGGCTACTGCCCGCTCTCTTGGTGTAAACGATCCTTACGATGCGGCGCAAAACGTTGAAGGTGGAACAAAATATTTAAAACAGATGCTATCGAGATATAACGGAGATGTAAAACTTGCACTAGCTGCCTATAACGCAGGACCTGGCAACGTTGATAAGTATGGCGGTATACCTCCTTTTAAAGAAACACAAAATTATGTGCGTAAAATCACTTCTACTTTTCATGTATAATGAATTATTTAAAAGAGGCTCTGTTGAGTCTCTTTTTTTGTTTTTAGAACTGTTCTAGACCCCTTTAAATAAACACATACAATAACTCCAATAACATACAATAATGGTAAATATCCCATTATGAGAGCGGTTTGTTTGAGATATATAGAAGTGCTTGTTAAAATGAATTTACATAACGCAAGCTGAAATAGTCATATTATCCTAATAGCTATGACATTCTTTACTATCTAAATATTCTTCTATTCATTTTCCAAAAACAAACTTTGCGTTTATTACAATAACATTAGCAATTTGAAAAGGAGATATCAACGTGACGAATCAAAATCTAACACCCTATGAGGCGATAGGAGCAGAAACTCTTTCGCAGCTTGTTGATGCCTTTTATGGACACGTACAAAAACATCCGTTATTGTCTCCCATTTTTCCAGATGATTTAACTGAAACAGCACGAAAGCAAAAGCAATTTCTCACACAGTACTTAGGTGGCCCTCAAGAATACACCGAGGAACATGGCCATCCGATGCTCAGAGCAAGACATCTTCCTTTTGAAATCACACCTTCAAGAGCAAAAGCATGGATTGCTTGTATGGAGAAAGCAATGAAGGAAGTTCAACTCGAGGGGGAAGTAAAGGACTTTCTATTGCATCGCTTAAAACTTACTGCTGAACATATGGTGAACTCACCGGACAGTAAAGAGGGACATCTTGATGGGACATCATGAGAATAAAAACATCTCCCTCTTTTTCTCACATTGTAGTGGTCACCCTGATAAGCCATTGGAAATTTATATGTTTGTTGACCCTTTATGCCCTGAATGCTGGGCATTGGAACCAATCATAAAAAAGTTACAAATAGAATACGGACGCCTTTTCACGCTAAAATATATTATTAGTGGCCGTCTTGCAACACTAAACGTTTCAAAAAGAAAAAAACCTGAAAAGCTTGCACAGGCTTGGGAAAAAACAGGCAGTCGTACAGGAATGTCATGTGATGGAAATGTGTGGCTGAAAAATCCATTATCAAGTCCATACACAGCTTCACTAGCGATAAAATCAGCTGAACTTCAAGGACGAAAAGCAGGTCTTAAATTTATGAGGAAGCTGCAGGAAGTACTATTTATTGAAAGTCAAAATGTCTCAGATGAAGAAATTTTAATTGGAATCGCAAAAGATGTCGGACTTGACGTCAATGAATTCAGAAAAGATCTTCATTCAGAAAGCTCAGCAAAGGCTTTGCAATGTGACTTGAAAATCACTTCTGAAATGGATGTCCAGGAAATCCCTACACTTGCTTTTTTCAGTGAAGAGGTAGAAAGAGAAGGCTTAAAAATAACAGGCATTTATACGTATGATTTATATGTTCAAGTCTTAAAAGAAATGGTGGGCGATGATATTAAGCCTTCACACACCCCTCCATTAGAAGCATTCCTAGCTCACTACCAATTTGTTGCCACTGCTGAAATAGCATCGGTATATAATATGACAATAGCTGATGTTGAAAAAACATTAAAAAAATTAGTTCTATCTCAAACTGTTGAAAAGGTACAAGCAAAACACGGTACTTTCTGGAGATATATAGGGTAATAAAAAGGAATGGTATGACGCCATTCCTTTTCTTTGCGTCTGTTGTTGATGGAGCTGAACTTTTACAGGGGCAAACAATTGGTGAAATGACGCTTCTGCGTAAGAGAATTGAGCCCGGGATTATCTAATGAATGCAGCCTCCTGTTTTTCCAGAGCATCTATTAACCAGTTAGGGTGCATATTTAGTAATCCGTTTGGCAAATTAGAAGGTGGAAAGAACTTTATTTCTAAGGATTCTGACTCGTTTACTTCAAGCTCACCACCAGATATAGCCGCTGAAAAATAGGTGGTGATAAAATGAACCACTCGCCCATCTGGATAGTGAAAAACCTGTGAAGCTGGATCAGAATAAACGCCAATGAGCTTATCAACTTCAATATGTAAGCCTGTTTCCTCAAGTACTTCGCGTTTCGCAGCAGCCTCCACCGTCTCACCAGGCTCTACATGACCCGAAGGAATTCCCCATAACCCAACATCTCGTCGTTTTTGCAAAAGCACTCGACCTTCTTTGTCAAAAATAATCACAGCAACTGCAGGATGTATACTTGTTACTTCCATTGTTACGAGCTCCCTTCTCTCTTAAAACCTGATTTGATTTGATACTACTAGAATAGCAGAGTTATATGAGAGCTGGCGAGGGTGAAATGAGGGGGAGGGTGTGCAAGGAGGCCGTTACTTTATAAGGAGAATGCTCATATTTTTATGTATTTCATGGATTTGTTTACGATATAGGGTTTATTTCTATTAAAATATAGAAGGTAAAGAGTGATTTCCCTCTAATTAGTTGATTGTTTTGGGTCTTAACCGCAATTTTAGTAGGTTTATCCGCGGGTCTTGAGGTCTTATCTTCGGTTTTGAATGGTTTATCTCCTATTTTGAGTGGTTTATCTCCTATTTTGAGTGGTTTATCTTCGATTTTTAATCGTTTATCTTCGATTTTGGACGGTTTATCTTCGATTCTTAGACTTTTATCTTCGATTGCGAATGTTATCTCCGATTCTTGAACCTTTATCTTCGATTTTGGACGGTTTATCTTCGATTCTTAGACTTTTATCTTCGATTGTGAACGGTTTATCTTCGATTCCTGAACCTTTATCTTCGATTTCAAACAGTTTATCTCCGATTCTTATTTTCGAGGCAAAATAAAAAGACCCCATACAAAGTAAAGGGTCTTCTTTTTATGTCTTAACGACAACAAAGGGGATGGGAGAAATTTTTCACGGTCAAACAAAGGGGTAAATGTTTGTTTGTGATTAATTTCACATCTATAATATATCAAAATATGTCGACTATTGACAAGTGCGATACTTCTTTTTCACAAAAATGTCACAAAACCTATTATCTTAGAATAATTTCTACTTATATTGTTTTGTGCTTAAAAAGAACTCGTCTCAACTTAATGGATAATGTAGAGGATAAAAACATATACAATAATAAATAGAAAATAGACAAGGAGGATATATGTGAAGCTAAGATGGATTGTATTGCTCACAGTGCTTACGATTATGTTATTCTTCATTAATGTATTAGGGTTCATGAATCTTGTCCCTCTTTATATCACATCTCCATTATTATTGATCTCAATTTTTGTTACACTTTATTTTATTAATCATAGGAAAACGTTTAGAGGCTTTTAATGGAAAAAGGAATGTGCACATAAATGGCACATTCCTTTTTCATGTAGCTTATTTATTGTTTAACCTTAGCCAATAGCTCTTCCATTTCATTTAATTTCTCTTCAAACACTTTACATGCTTCTTCAATTGGTGCTGAAGATGTCATATCAACACCGGCTTTCTTTAAAACTTCAATTGGGTAATCTGAGCTTCCTGCTTTTAGGAATTCTAAGTAACGATCAACTGCAGGTTGACCTTCTTCTAAAATCTGGTTACTTAGAGCTGTTGCAGCACTGTAGCCTGTAGCATATTGATACACATAATAATTGTAGTAGAAATGTGGAATTCTAGCCCACTCTAAGCCGATTTCTTCATCTACAACAATGTCATCACCAAAATACTTTTTGTTCAGATCATAATAAGTTTTAGTTAGTAATTCAGGTGTTAACGACTCACCTTCTTGTGCCTTTTGATGAATAATATGCTCAAACTCAGCAAACATTGTTTGACGGAAAACAGTTCCTCTAAATCCTTCAAGGAAGTGGTTTAGTAAGTACAAACGTTTTTTCTCATCATCAATTGTATTTAGAAGGTAGTGATTTAATAAAGCTTCATTAGCCGTTGATGCAACCTCCGCTACGAAAATGGAGTAATTTCCATATGGATATGGTTGCTCTTTGCGCGTATAGTAGCTGTGAACAGAGTGTCCAAACTCATGCGCAAGTGTAAATAAATTATTTACATTGTCCTGCCAATTCATGAGGATGTATGGATTTGTTCCATATGCTCCTGATGAGTAGGCACCGCTTCTTTTTCCTTTATTTTCATGAACATCAACCCAGCGGTTTTCAAAGCCTTCTTCTAAAATCGAGATATATTCATCACCAAGTGGCTGAAGTCCTTTTAGAATATAATCTTTTGCTTCATCATAGGTAACGTCCATTTTGACGTCCTTAATAAGAGGTGTATAAAGATCATACATATGAACTTCATCAAGGTTTAGTACCTCTTTACGAAGCTTCACATAGCGCTGAAGAAGATCTAAATGATCATGAATGGTACTAACTAGGTTTTCATAAACAGATTCAGGTATGTTATCACTGCTTAATGCAGCTTGTCTTGCAGATTCATAATTTCTTACCTTTGCACTGAAATTATCTTTCTTAACGGTTCCACTTAATGTACTAGCAAATGTATTCTTAAAATCACCATACGTTTTATATACGGCTTTAAATGCCTCTTCACGTACTCTACGGTCTTCGCTTTCTAAAAAGCGGATATAGCGGCCATGAGTAATTTCAACCTCTTCTCCGTTTTCATCTTTAATTGTCGGGAATGTTAAATCGGCATTGTTCAGCATTCCGAATGTATTACTTGCAGCGCCTAAGACATCTGATGCTTCTGCTAATAGCTCTTCTTTTTCAGCAGAAAGAACATGTGGACGTTGGCGATTGATTTCATCAAGAGCATGTTCATACAGCTTCAGTTCTTCTTTTTCTTCTAAAAATTGCTTTATCTTCTCTTCATCAATTGAAAGAATTTCAGGAACAATGTAAGAGCTTAAACTAGAAGCCTGTGTATATAAGCTTTTTGCACGATCATCTAGTGCCTGGTATTTGGAGTTTGTTGTGTCCTGGTCGTATCTCATATGTGCGTATGTATAAAGCTTTCCTAAACGCTCCATTACACCATCTTGATAAGAAAGTGCTTCATAGAGTGTATTGGCACTTTCACTAAGTTTTCCTTTGAATTCAGCCAACTTAGGTAAAGCTGCTTGTATTTCTTTGTACTCTTTTTCCCAAGCTTCATCTGTTTCAAAAATGTCCTCAAGTCTCCACGTGTCTTCTGTTTTTATTTCATTTCTAGAAGGTAATTTTTTCACTGCCGCTTGTTCTGACATACCATTTCCCCCTTTTAAATTAATGGCGTATGCGGAGCTTGTATTCATTGAGCTCATGAGTGTTAATGCCGTCATAATTGATAGCATTTTTTTCTTGTTCATACCCATCCCTCCCGAAGTTTTTTCTCCGCATGAGCCAATTAAAAATCTTTCCCAATATAATCGAAAGGATTTTCAGATGGATATGTTTGATTGTTACTACCTCTATCTTCACCCTGTGTAGCTTCTTTTGTCAAATAGTAAGCAGCTGCACCTACTCCAAGCATAGATGCCATAAATAAAACTGGATTACGTTTACGCTTTTTATTAAACATATGATCACCTCTTGTTGTTAATATCTCCCTTTTAATGTGTTCAAAAAAATAATTGCTATACATCATCCTCGTTTTAGCTCTTTCATTAACTCTTTATCCTGGTTTAGTAATTCATCAATAGTTGTTACCCAATTAGTTGTCTGCTGTTTTATATATATATGGTGTTCTACTTTAGTGATAAAAGATAACTCTGAGAGCTTTTCAAGGTATTCATAAATAACTTGGGAATAGTGAACATTTATTTGTGGCAGAACCCGAACCGAGAGTAATCGATCTTTTACCTTTTTTTTGGTTCTTTCATAAATATAATGAAAGGTAAAGGTAGAGTTTAAAGGTACTTCATCAATAAACGTCATCACCCATCCTTGCCATACAAAGACAGGTGATTCTATTAAGTAGTTGAATTTAAGGGGTAGAAATGCGTGTGATGGAAGATAAAGAAGAGAAGTGTGCTTTGTTTGATATAGGAATTGATTTAGAGTACTGGCTTGCTTCGTAGTAAATGGAAAAGGCTTTAAGCGAAAAGCTCTAACTTTATGAAACCAATTTTCATAAAAATTTATGGGACAAAACTGCGGTTTTATTAACTGCGTAAACGATATTGTTTCTTTAGGAATAATTGACTGGTTGGCAAAAACAACTTGAGAAGAAAATGGGATGATAGTTCTTATAATGATAAACGCTTTTATATTAGAACAATAAGCATAGATCATAAGTGAGCCATCTTCCATTTTACTTGTAAAACGCCATTGAAACTGTGAGAGTTGAAATGATCTTTCTCCTGTTCTTTTGAGTAACTTCCCACCTAGAATCCAGAGAAAAGGAATGTTTGCTTTTTTATACATAACAGATCTCTTTTGAAGTATGTTTAAGTCAATTGGTGAGCATTGATATTCTATTGCTAGGGTTTGTTGATGATCGTTGATTAAAAGGTCTGGACGCTGCTTAATATCCGTTATAAAAGGTTCTAGTTCCACATGTATAACATTTTCATCTATTTGAAGCCAATCATATAACTCAAGCTTTCCTCTCATATGATACTGACTTTCAGGTCCTCCCTTACTAGACGGACAGTCAGAGTGCTTTTTATGAGCAAAGTGTGCTGATATGATTGAACCAATTTTTAAATCTAATTCGTTCTGACATTGAGGGCAAATAAAAGTGCTGTTTTCTCTTATCTTTCTTAACCTTTCAATTGTCCACTTTTTCTCTGCTACATTAAGTTGATTACCTCTCTGATCATTCGCTACAAACAAAAGCTTCCTCTCCTTTTTCTTTTTATTATCCACATAAAGAGAAATAGGACAAATCGTGAAAATTAAATTTTAGATCATAAAAAAAAAGAAAAAGCGCTGACCAATTAGGCAGCACTTCTTTCTAACTATAATAATGGCGACATAAGGCGTGCCGCTGATTCAAAAAGCTTTATAGCAAAAGACCGCTTCGCAAACTCTTCCATAATGATTTCTCTCGATTGATCAATATCATTCATATAGGCATCTACAAGTTTTTGTGTACTTCCAGTTCTATATAGAAATGCATTTACCTCGAAATTCAGGTGAAAGCTTCTCATGTCCATGTTCGCTGTTCCAATGGATGCAAGTTCATAGTCAACAATAACAATTTTACTGTGTAAAAATCCTTTTTTATACTCGTATACTTTAACACCTGCATCTAGTAGCTCTGGGAAATAAGATCTTGAAGCATGGTAAACAATCTTTTTATCGGGACGTTCAGGTACTAGCAGTCTTACGTCAATTCCGCTCAGTGCAGCCACCTTTAAAGCCGTTAGAATATCTTCATCAGGAATAAAATATGGAGATGCGATCCAGATTGACTCTTTGGCAGAAATAATCATCGAGAAGAATAAATTTTTAATAACATCCCACTTATTATCAGGACCACCGGCAATTAACTGAACTCCACCCGTTTCTTCCAAATCATCAGAGTTAGAGCTTAAGTAAGATTGAAACAACAGCTTTTTGTCTGTCATATAATACCAATCCTGCAAAAAGATCATTTGTAGAGTTCGAACAGCTTCACCCTTAATTAAAAGGTGGGTGTCACGCCAATATCCAAAGTAAGTATCCTTACCTAAGTATTCATCGCCAACATTTAAACCACCGACAAAACCCACTTCCCCATCTATAACAATAATTTTTCGATGGTTACGAAAATTAATTTTATTATTCAAAAAAGGAATCCGAACAGGCAGAAAAGGAACCATTTCAATCCCAGCTTTCCCCATACTTCTAATGTATTCCTTGGAAAGCTTCCAACTTCCAACCGCATCATATAAAAACCTAACTTCAACACCCTCTCGAGCTTTTTCAATTAAAAGGTTTTTCAATTCATTTCCGACCTGATCATGACGGACAATATAATACTCAAGATGAATATGATGCTTGGCTTTTTTCAACTCACGAAAGATATGATCAAATGTTTCAATACCATCTGTTAAAGCCTTTGTTTTTGTAGCAAATGATATAGGACTATGTCCTAAACGATGGGCTAGTTTAAACAATAATTGCTGATGATTACCCATTCGATTGATTTTATCCTGATATGAATGATGGTTACCCTCAATTTCTAAAAATGCTTTTTCATCCAACAGCGCTTTTTTATCAAATAGACGTCTTTTCCTTATATTTCTTCCAAAAAATAAATAAAAGAAAAATCCAACTAATGGAAAACCACCTAAAACAACCAACCATGTAATAGTATGAGACGGATGTCTATTTTCAAGGAAGATCACAACACATATAAAGATAATTGAGAGTGTAAAAAGAACACTTACAGAACCAACAATCCAATCTCCCCAAAGACTTTTCGTTATTAAGATAATGGAAGCAATTAATGTGACAAATAATAGTATTCTGAATGTAAACTTCATTAGCTTCACCTGACTTATTTTTAGTCTTACTTCCCTTCATTCAAAAAAACGAAACATTGAGTCATCCTTTTGTCTTCACATGTCTCACTATTTTGTTACTTCAGCCTTGTTTTTACCCAAGAAAAGAACATATTTTTTACAATGAATAAAAAAAACCGATTTACATGAAATCGGTCTCTCCCAACTTTGATCTATTATGAAAAATGTTTTCTTATCACATTTAATGCATAGTCTTTTGCAATTAAGTTACCATATTCCTCAAGTCGATGAATGGTTACTCTTGATTCTTGTCCATATTCAAGTAGAATACTCAATGTATTCTCAATTTCCTCATCACTCACTTCGTCTTCAAACTCAACAAATAAATAGTAATTTTGGTCGAGTGAGAATAAGTGATTCGTCATTCCTGAAAGAGATGAATACTTAGACAAAGAAATAATATTTTCTAAATCATTAAACTTTAAGACAAACTGAAGCTGTTGTTCCAATTCTTCAATTTGATCTTCCTGTGAATCATTCGACTTATTAAAATGATGATCTAACAATGATTCTATATTTTCATCCACCGGGATTTCTTTAAGTTTATCGTCAGAAATAGGAAGCTCTAGCTTTTGTCCGTCTTTAGACACTTGAGCTTTCGTTACGATTACCTCAAGCCCTTTATCTAGTGCTTGAACTTGGATCCAAAGTGGACCTTCAACCATAAATTCTTCTTCTTCATGAACTTCATCCATCATTTCCCAGAAAAGTTCCTCACTTCGATCACGGTTATACCAGATTTCATCGCGATCAAAACCACGCTCTTCTATATCTAAATATGAGATATAAAACTTTACAGTATTCTCGTTTATACGTTCAATCTCCATTACTCAACCTTCCCTTCTATATAAGATGTTGAAGGGACAACCCCCCTCAGGGTAGTTGTACTTTACTACACTTTACCCAAATTTTCAACTATTTAACCGTGGGTAAAGGGAAAGTGTAAATATCCTCCAAAAAAAGCTAGAAAATCTTCACACTAGTGCTTTAGAACCTTCAATTATGAAAGAATCTTGTACTCCTATTTTATGATAAAAAGTACTTAAATGAAATAAAAAAACTCCGAATTTTCAAAAACAGTTATTTTACCTATATGATTCTACAAGCATATCTTATGAATGTTTTCATATAATTGTACGAGCATTAGAAAAGCGAAAGGCGCTAAGTTTTCGGCGACAAGCATAAGGCGAATAGGAATGGAAGGTGTTCTCTGCCTTCAATTCCTATTTGACTTATGACCTCGAGGCAGTCAAAAACGCGATGTCAATCGCAATGACTGCACTTACACGTCCTGTGCTTCGACGATGGCGCCTGAAGCTAGACACCAAAAAAAATTACAAACTTCTATACTTTTTCTGCTGAAAAGAGGGTATTAACTATGGAACAAGATTTTCTTTTATCACTTCTCATGATCATAGGCATCGATCTAGTACTTGGTGCTGACAACGCTGTAGTCATTGCTTTAGCCTGTCGTAACTTACCCGTTTTGCAACGAAATAAAGCAATCATTTTAGGAACCATGCTCGCAATTGTATTTCGAATTTTCATTACTTTAATAGCTGTTTATTTGTTGAAAATACCTTTTTTACAACTGGTTGGCGGGGTTTTCCTACTTTATATTGCCTACAATTTGATTGCAGGTAAAGAAGATGACACAAGCAAAATCAAAAGTCATCCGTCACTATGGAGAGCCATCAAAACAATCGTTATTGCTGATTTATTAATGGGATTTGATAATGTTTTAGCAGTTGCTGGAGCAGCACAGGGTCATATGTTACTAGTAGCAATGGGGTTATTTATTTCAATACCTATTATTATTTGGGGAAGTAAAATAATCCTCGTCCTATTAACAAAGTATCCATTCCTTGTTTATATTGGTGGCGGTCTGCTTGCCTTTACTTCAGGGAAAATGATTGTAGAAGAACCGAAACTACAGGGAATCTTCTATTCACACCCAATGCTTGAAATGAGCATACCTTATATGACAGCCTCATTTATTATATTAGCAGGTGTTCTGTACCACCAAATGATCAACTTTCAGACTGCTCGCAGGGATTAACAAAGATTCACTAAATAATATAACAAACAAAGAGGCAAATGATTTGCCTCTTCAGTTTTCATATTTAATTAACTAAGCGCTGTGCTTCTTGTAGTTGATATGTGCGAACACGGCGTGGAAGAAAACGACGGATTTCATCTTCATTATATCCAACTTGTAATCTCTTCTCATCGATTATAATCGGACGGCGAAGAAGTCCTGGATTTTCTTGAATTAAATTATATAAATCTTGTAAAGGCATAGTTTCTAAGTTGATATTTAGCTTTTGAAAGATTTTAGAACGAGTAGAAATAATTTCATCCGTTCCATCCTCTGTCATTCTTAAAATTTCTTTAATTTCTTGAATGCTTAAAGGCTCAGAAAAAATATTTCTTTCAACATATGCAATTTCGTGCTCTTCTAACCATGCTTTTGCTTTTCTACATGAAGTACAACTAGGTGATGTATACAATGTAACCATGAACATTCACTCCTCTAAATATAGAATGAGTTAAAACTAAAACGTCTATATAATTAAAATTACTTTAAATAAGAATTACTAAATTGATTATACTATAAAAAAGTAAGTATGGATATAGATATTACGTTAAAAGTATGACAAAACGATTACAATCCTTAAAAAAGCTAGGAAAACTCTTGATATGTAGTGACTTAATATGGATAAGTTGTAATTATATCCATCCATATAAGTCAGAAAACCCATTCTCAATTAACTTAACTCATCGAAAATGTTATGTTTATTTTCCTCATCCATTGATAATACTTCATGAACAGGTTGATAAGATTCACCATATAATTCTTTATCTTTAAATGTATGAATAAGTTTATATGTTCTTTGCATTGCCTGAAATATTGTTTCCTCTGATTCATCATTTGGAGCCCAGTAAAGAATCTCTAATTTATTTACTTCATTTGTTGCAAGAGATCTTCTTTCATATCCGATTGTATTAGCATGTTTAAACCCTTGTCTTTGATAAAACTTAAGCCTTTTTGCTGTATCGGTATCTTCATAATTCACCGGTTCAACTTCGAGGATAATTGGTTTGTTTTTTTTCTTTAATTTATCAATTAGTTTGCTGCCTAGACCTTCTCCTCTTGCATCTTTTGATACAAATAGGTAATCAATGAAGATAAAATCATCTAGCTCAGCATACATCAAGACATGCTTTTTTCCTTCATCTTTATGGTAAATGTCACCTTTTTCTTCTAGTAAGGCCTCTATGTGATCTTTAGACTTCATCTCTTCGATGGGAAAATACTGATTTAACTTTTCATACCAGTTCATTTTTCTGCTCCTATCACCATTTAATAAATTCTCCCATAATTATCTATACCCTTCTTTTTTTTTATTAAACATATAAATAGTAGAACCTAACCTTCTGTACCCCTTTGTTAGTGTATGCATTTATGTAGATTTCGAATATAGGAAAAAATTTTTTAGCGAATGATGGTTGATTTGTACTTATTGAAGATTAAAGGACCAGCAAATCAATTCCATGTGGTTTAATTCAAGGACAAACCTACATATAAACAAAAAAAGACCATCAAACAGTCTACAATTTGATGGTCTTTTCATATTACATTATTGTGCCCTAGATAACGTAACCTATCTAGGCAGTCTCTCGATAATTATTTAGTACCATTTTCTTTTTGGTATTTTTCAAATTCAGCTTTTGAACACATAACAAAGTGTCCTGGCTTTACTTCTCTGAATTCAACCTCTTCGTCAGGTTTATAATTGTGCTGACTTGGGTCATAGGTTTTTCTCACACGAGTGCGTTCATAATCTGGATCCGGTAGAGGGATTGCAGATAATAAAGACTGTGTGTAAGGATGAATTGGGTTATTATATAGCTCATCAGCTGTTGCTAGCTCAACTAGTCTACCGAAATACATAACCCCAATACGGTCGCTTATATATTTAACCATTGATAAATCATGGGCAATAAATAAGTATGTTAATCCTTTATCCTTTTGAAGCTTTTTCATTAAGTTTACAACCTGAGCTTGAATAGATACGTCCAAAGCAGAGATCGGCTCATCGGCAATGATGAAATCAGGATCAACTGCTAGAGCGCGAGCAATTCCGATACGCTGACGTTGTCCACCACTGAATTCATGTGGATAACGGTTAGCATGCTCACGGTTTAAACCAACCGTTTCTAAAAGCTCGTAAACCTTTTCCATACGCTCTTTTTTCGTTTTAGCAAGACCATGAATGTCAATTCCTTCAGCAATAACATCAGAAACTTTCATACGTGGATTTAACGATGCATATGGATCTTGGAAAATCATCTGCATTTTACGGTTAAAAGCTTTTAATTCTTCTTTTGATTTCTTTCCATGAACGTTGACGCCATCATAAAGAACCTCTCCACCAGTCGCATCGTACAGTCGAATAATTGTACGACCTGTTGTAGATTTCCCACAACCGGATTCCCCTACAAGACCAAGTGTTTCTCCTTTATAAATATCAAAAGAGATATTATCAACAGCTTTTACTTCATTCGGCTTATCAACATTAAAATATTGCTTCAAATTCTTAATTTCAAGTAATTTCTTTTCTGCCATTTATTTTCCCTCCTTGTTTCCAGGGAACTGACGTCTACGGCGTTGAACAGCTATAGGTGGTTCAACTTTAGGCGCATCTGGGTGCAACAACCATGTTGCAGCATAATGTGTAGGTGATACTTGGTACATCGGTGGCTGTTGTTCTAAATCAATTTGCATAGCATATTCATTACGAGCAGCAAATGCATCACCAACAGGTGGATTTAAAAGGTCAGGTGGTGTACCTGGGATTGCATATAATTCTGCGTCTTCTGAATCAAGACTTGGCATTGAACTGATAAGTCCCCATGTGTATGGATGCTGTGGATTATAAAATACTTCATCCACTGTTCCAATCTCCACAATTTTTCCTCCATACATTACAGCCACTCGGTCAGCAACATTTGCTACTACACCAAGGTCATGAGTGATGAAAACTATGGACGTATCAATTTTCTTTTGAAGATCCTTCATTAATTCAAGTATTTGGGCTTGAATTGTAACATCTAGAGCAGTTGTCGGCTCATCGGCAATCAAAACCTTTGGATTACAGGCTAGAGCAATTGCAATTACTACCCTTTGTCTCATACCACCTGAAAATTGGTGAGGATATTGGTTGAAACGCTCTTCTGGTTGCGGAATTCCTACTAAACGCAATAAATCTATTGCACGTTCTCTTGCTGCCGATTTACTTAGGTTTTGGTGCTTTGTAATCGGCTCCACAATTTGTTTTCCAACCTTCATTGTTGGATTTAACGATGTCATTGGATCTTGAAAGATCATTGAAATATCTTTACCACGAATTTTTTGCATTGCTTTATTAGGAAGTTTTGCTAAATCTTTTCCATCAAATAAAATTTCACCTTTTTTAATTTCTGAATTAGATTCAGGTAAAAGGCGCATAATTGATTTTGTTGTAACTGATTTTCCTGATCCGGATTCACCAACGATTGCAAGAGTTTCCCCTTTGAATAGGTCAAAGTTTACACCTCGAATCGCCTGAACCTCTCCTCCAAATGTGTGGAAGGAAATGTGTAGATCCTTCACTTCTAATATTTTTTCCATGAACTATTCACCTACCTTTTAGTCGCGCATTTTTGGATCTAATGCATCACGTAGTCCGTCAGCAATCATGTTGAAACATACCATAATTAAACTGATGACAATCGCTGGGAACAACATTTGATAAGGATATAAACGTAATGTTCTAAAACCAGAATCAATTAATGTTCCTAAAGATGCTAAAGGATCTTGTAATCCCAATCCAATAAAGCTTAAGAATGCTTCAAAAAAGATTGCACTTGGAATCGTAAACATTGTATTGATAATAATGACTCCCACTAAGTTAGGAAGTAAATGTTTTAAAATGATTTTTGAATGACCGGCACCTAATGTACGTGATGCTAAAACGAACTCTTGGTTCTTAAACTTAAGAACTTGACCACGAACAACCCTTGCCATACCTACCCAACCTGTAATGGTCAAGGCAATTGTAATCGATACTATACCTGGTTCGAGCACTATGATCATCAAGATAACAACAACGAGGTTCGGAATACCTACTAATATCTCAATTATACGTTGCATAACAGTATCAACTTTGCCGCCAAAGTAACCCGAAATGGCACCATAAGCGACACCAATAATCATATCAATCACTGCAGCTAATACAGCAATATATAATGACACTTGAGTACCCTTCCAAACACGCGTGAAAATATCACGCCCAAGGCTATCTGTGCCAAACCAATAATATTCTTCTGTTGCATCCTTTAACTCATATGCGTTGTATTCTTCGCCATTCTTTTTTGTAAGTGTACCATCAAAAGGAAGCCAGCTAATATCTTCTAGGCCTTGTACTCTTGGTGGTAAGTTTGCATGTGTTGCAGTTTGAGTACTGTAATCATAATCATTTAAGAAAGGTCCAACTAAAGAAAGAATAGTTAACAAGATAAGTACAACCAAGCTTATAATAGCGGCAGTATTTTTTCTTACACGTAACCATGCATCCTGCCAATAAGTCAAACTGGGCTTTGAAATTTCTTCACTAGCTGAAGCATCAATATTAGCGGGTTGAAACAATTCTTTTGAAATTTCTTTTTCATGCTGTGACATTACTTCTTACCTCCCGCTAAACGAATTCGTGGATCAATTAGACCGTACAATAAGTCAACAACTAAGATAACGACAATAAACAATGCAGCAAATAAAATGGTTGTTCCCATAATAACTGGATAGTCATTAACGTTAACTGATTTAACAAATTGTTCCCCTAATCCAGGAATACCAAAGATTTGTTCAATTACTAATGATCCTGTCATTAAACTTACTGTTAATGGCCCTAATACTGTAATAACAGGAATTAACGCATTACGTAAACCATGTTTAAAGGCAACCTCGAAAGCAGAAGCTCCTTTTGCTTTAGCAAGGGTAATATAATCAGAACCTAAAACCTCAATCATTTCTGTTCTCATGAAACGAGCAGCAATTGAAATCGGAAACATGGATAAAGCAATCGTAGGTAGAACTGTATATTCTGGTCCACGCCAGAAAGCTACAGGAAACCATCCTAATTTAACTCCGATATAATATTGAAGTAAACCGGCAAATACGAAAGAAGGAATCGACTTACCTATAACGGCTATAAATGTAGCGCTATAATCAACCCATGTATTTTGGCGGAGCGCCCCAATTACTCCAAGAATAATACCAATAATCGTTCCAAATAGCATAGCCTGGAAACCTAATAAAGCAGATGGTCCAATACGATCCATTAAAATATCTGTTACATTGGCATTATTGAATTGGAAAGATACACCTAAATCACCTTTTGCTAAATTTGCCATATACGTTAAGTACTGTACCGGCACAGGCTCATCCAATCCATACTTGTCTTTCATGATTGTTAACTGTGCTTCTGATAACTTACCTGCATTAGTAAAGGGAGTACCAGGGATTAATTTCATGAGGAAAAAAGTAAATGTGGCAATTAAAATCAGGGTAACGAGCATATAAAATACACGCTGGGAAATATACTTAACCATCAATAAGCACCTCCTAAGAAAACTAAATTTTCAACATTTTTCGACAATTCTTATACAGGGAAAAAGAGAGTATATCACCTATACTCTCTTCAACCCGTTAAATTATACCGACTTTAGGCCTTTTCGTAAACTATAAGACACCGACTCCCCAGGTGGTATTTTCACCCATTAAGAAAGAAGTATAGTATTACTGGATAAAATTATTTAATTTTAACCCACTTATAGCTGTACTCAGGACCAATAAAGTGATATGTGAAGCCTTCTACTTTATCTGCTACAAGAACGTTTGATGAACGTTGGTAAACCGGTGCAAGTGCTGCATCTTCTTCAAGAAGAATTTTCTCTGCTTGTTGAAGTGCTTCAAAGCGCTTAGCAGGCTCAGTAGCATAAGTGTATTGAGCATCTTCTAACAATTTGTCATATTGCTCGTTAGAATACGCCATTTTGTTGTTTCCACCTTCAGTGATCCATAAATCAGAGAAAGAAATCGCATCTTGATAGTCTGGACCCCATCCAGCAAATTGTAAATCATAATCCATTTTCACGTCACGGTCTAAACGTACGCTGAATGGAACAGATTGAACATCAACAGTTAAACCTGGAAGGTTTTTCTCTAATTGATCTTTAATATAAGCATCTGTTTTCTTAGAAGTTTCAGTGTCTCCACCAAGGTATACTAATTCAACAGAGTCAGTACCAAGTTCTTTTAAACCTTGCTCCCAAAGCTTTTTAGCTTCTTCAACATTGTAAGTTAAAAGATCGCCATTTGCTTCACGGAAATCTTCACCAGTGTCAGGGTGGTTAACGAAACCAGCTGGAACTGCATAGTTTGCAGGTACAGAACCGTTATTTAAAATGCTTGTTGCTAAATCTTCTTTGTTAAACGCAGTTGCAATCGCACGACGAATGTTTTCGTTTGCTAATGCTTCATTTTGTTGATTCATTTTGATCCAGAAGATTGTTGGCTCTAACCATTTAACAAGGTTAGGGTCACCTTCATATTGTGGTACGATATCTGATGCTAATTTACCAGTGATATCTGCTTCGCCAGTTTCGTAAGCGTTAGCAGAAGCTTGTGGATCTTTTAATACGTTGTATTGAATTGTTTCTAAAGATACTGTTTCAGCATCCCAATACTCAGTATTTTTTTCCATTGTCCATTCTGTAGCAGTTGTTCCACCCCAGTTTGTCATAACAAATGGACCATTATAAACTAATGTATCTTGAGAAGTTGCATATTTATCGCCTTGCTCCTCAACAAACTTTCTGTTTTGAGGATAGAAAGTACCAAATGCCATTAAAGATTCGAAATATGGTACTGGTTTTTCTAGAGTAATTTCAAGAGTTTTTTCGTCAATAGCTTTAACACCTAAAGTGTTAAGATCTACTTCTTTACCTGCCGCAGCAGCTTCAGTAATTTCTTTTGCTCCTTTGATTTTTCCTTCCATCATGTAAGGACCATAAGGAGAAGCAGTTGCTGGGTCAATCGCACGTTGCCATGCAAATACGAAGTCATCTGCCGTAACAGCATCTCCGTTTGACCATTTAGCATCTTTTAATTTAACAGTGTAAACAAGTCCATCTTCACTTACTTCAGGCTCACCATCAGCCATACCAGGAACAGGATTTTGATCTTGGTCTAAACGGTATAACCCTTCCATAGTATTAGCTAAAGCTGTAAAACTCGCAGAGTCTTGTGCCATAACGCTATCCATAGATGGAATTTCAGATGTTTCTAAAACCTTTAGTTCTTGCGCTACTGTTTCTTCAGCCGTATCTTTGTCGCCTTCAGTCTCAGTAGTTGTGTCACCACCGCCGTTACATGCTGCTAAGAACATGCTAAGTACTAGCGATAATGCTAAAAGTAGAAAAAATTTCGACTTTTTCACAAATTTGACCTCCCTTTTTTTAATACAAGTTTGCTTTACAGAGATTATTATACAAGTATTCAAACAATTGTGCATTTACTTTTTTAATAAAATTTACAGAAATGCAATAATAGTAAAGAAAATCGAATAAAAAATAGGTACATATACCTATGTATTTCATAAGAATTTTCTTAATCTTTTTAACATTTTTTGTAACAACACTTTAACGCGTTGACTTGTAAAGGGTTACATTATCTCACACACTTTTTTGGAGAATGTGTAAATTTTTTAATTTAACTTTTAACATTTTTCATGAAAATTTCTACTAATACTTTGTCTACTATAATAATTTCTCGACTTTTTCCCTTCCCCCTTTCTTCTGATATAATAATCGTTATGAAATTGTAGAAAAGAGTGAAGAACATGCCCGATAAAAAATCGTTTACGCTTGTTATTGTGTCTTTAATTTTGTCAATCTTACTATCGTTTTTTATTTACCAGAAATTGACGTTGCTTTCATTTATTAATATTTCTTTTTTCTTTGGAGCTGGCTTGCTTTTTATTGCCTTCTTAACACTTACTGTTAAAGGGGGATTCTTTGATGGAATAACATATGGATTTAGAAGAATGTTTGTATCAAAAGGAAAAGAATTATCAAAGCAAGAGGTAGATGAAATGACTCCTGTTTCGGAGCTGCTCACATTTAACCACTCCCCGTTTTTAATTAGTGGGATTATCGTAACTGTTATTATGACCCTAGCAACAATCCTTTATTATTTATAGAAACCATTTGCAAAGAAGAAAATCTTTACTTATAATAAGAAAAAAATAATTGGCTTTGAAAAAGAGTAGTACATATTAGGAGCATTTAAAGAGAGCCTGTGGCTGGTGGAAACAGGTAATGACCGATATGGAATGGACTTTTGAGCTTCTGTACAGAAAGTTAGTACGTACAGACGTTTTCTGCGTTAAAGATTAAGTGATTTCTACTATAGAAATAAGTAGGGTGGCACCGCGGTCCATCGTCCCTATCAATGGGACGAGTGGGCCTTTTTGTATGTTCCAAAAGAAGTGTGGCCAGCTTATCAAATACATGTTCACTATTTAGGAGGAAAACAAATGAAAACAATTTTTTCAGGAATTCAGCCTAGCGGCTCAGTAACGTTAGGAAATTACATTGGGGCATTACGACAATTTGTTGATTTACAGGATGAATACAATTGTTATTTTTGTATAGTCGATCAACATGCAATTACTGTTCCTCAGGATCGATTAGCTCTTCGTAAAAACATTCGTAGTCTCGCAGCCCTTTACCTTGCTGTTGGGCTTGACCCAGAAAAAGTAACATTATTTATTCAATCAGAGGTTCCTGCCCATGCCCAAGCTGGATGGATGTTACAATGTGTTGCCTATATCGGCGAACTTGAAAGAATGACTCAATTCAAGGACAAGTCTCATGGGAAAGAAGCAGTTGTTGCTGGATTGCTCACATATCCACCACTAATGGCAGGAGATATTCTTTTATATAATACAGACCTAGTCCCAGTTGGTGAGGATCAAAAGCAGCATCTGGAATTAACAAGAGATATAGCGGAGCGCTTTAATAAGAAATACAACGATATTTTCACCGTTCCGGAAGTTCGTATTCCAAAAGTAGGTGCCCGTGTAATGTCACTCGCCGATCCTACAAAAAAAATGAGTAAATCAGATCCGAATCAAAAAGCATTTATTACTTTATTAGACGACCCAAAACAAATTGAGAAAAAGATTAAAAGTGCAGTAACGGATTCAGAAGGTATCGTCAAATATGATAAAGAAAATAAACCAGGTATCTCTAACTTATTATCAATTTATTCCATCTTTACGAATGAATCAATTGAAGAAATTGAAGCTCGTTACGAAGGAAAAGGATACGGAGACTTTAAAGCGGATGTTGCAAATGTAGTAGTTAATACACTTACACCTATTCAGGAAAAATACCATCAATTAATGGAATCAGAAGAATTAGATCAGATATTAGACAGAGGTGCGGAAAAGGCAAATGCCGTTGCAAGCAAAATGATTAAGAAAATGGAGAATGCAATGGGACTTGGTCGTAAGCGAAAATAAACATAAATGAAAAAACGATGTGTAAATGTTTTGGTTACATTCTCACATCGTTTTTTTATATGTAGCTCGTCCACTTTAATTAACTTTTGATTCATGTTCCATATCCCAGAGCTTCTCAAAGAAAGGTTGTCCTTTAATTAATCGCTCACATAACTGGATATGCTTTGGAGACCATCCATGTATCGTTTCTTCATATAATTGTCTCCATACTTCATCAAACTCTCGTTGCTGGATATCCTCATATTTAGTTGGATTCCATTCAGTATACCAATACTTTACCTCTGCGGCATTTTTAGTTGCTTGTAACTGATCAAGTGCCATAAATAATAATTGCTTTAATTGGCGCTCTTTTCTTGTTAACCCTCTCATATGTTGAGGTGCCAACGATAAAATATGATATTCTTTTTCATCTTCTTCACTTAACATTTCAATTGAATACTCTTCAGGCTCAATATCCTTTACCATTTCAAATACTAGTTGCTCCTGTCTTGGAATGATTCGGCTTTTGCGAATAGGAATTGTATAACCAATTGTGTCAACTGCAAGAATACCAATTCCATCTGTAACAACAAAACAATAATCCAACTGTATTCTTTCATGATTTTTACGAATATAAGCCTTTTGGAAAATATCTTTTAGTAGACCAGGTGGTAACTCCGCTAAGTTGTTTTCTATGTAGTCAAAAAGTAAGGAATTAACCTTTAATAGGGGAACCTGATCAAGAAGTTCAACACTGTCATCCTTTCTCCATTCATGAAAATGACAGACGTTGTACCCGTTCTCTTCACCTTCAAACCAATTTACCCAAACATCATGAAGAAATAACATTTTTTGACCCCTCACTTCAGTACCATTTGTCAAACAGTATAGGCAAATTTTAGATAAATTATTCCAATCATTGAAGAATATGCTTGATTTTATTATGCAAGGTTGTCCTACTTAAAATATATGTTGTGAATTGTAAGAGAATGTTACTTTTCACAACATTAAAGGGTTTTTTATTCAATAAAATCCTCAGCTTTAATCCCTAAAAGTGCTTTTGTCGCCTTGTTCGTTTTCTCCATATAATTCTTCACTAGATGATAACCTACTGCATACCCTAGCATTTTGGGATAAAAACCAGTTCCAAACATAAGCTGTGTAAACTTTTGATCTTGCCGAGTCGTTTTTTTCTGGGGCAAAATTATTCTTTCTAAGAAACGATCACATTGATCAGGATGATAAAGCTTCGTCCATTCTGCTACCGCCTCTTCACCGAGTTTTTCACGAACGGCATTTTCTGCTAATCCTTCCATTATCATTGTATCTATAATCGTAAAATCCTTTTCAGGTTTTGTAATAGCTGCCAAACGACAAACATGATGATATTCATGAGTTAGCAATGACTTTATATCTTCTTTTTTCACATCTTGTGATAGAAATAAAAATAACTTATCATGAAAAGCTAATCCAGATCGGCCTCTATACTCCATCTCTATTTTCCTGTTATGAACATCAACTGGAAACACAAAAATAGGGACACTAGGTCCGTTCCATTCGCTTTTTAACTTCTTTTTTTCATCATTGATGAAATGTAATAGTCGTTTATCCTTTATAACATCAATCCAATCCTGGCTAGCTGGAGATCTTTTATACATACCAAAAGAATGGAGATAGTTTGAAATGTCCCGTGCATTCATTTTAGAGAAGTAAGGTGTTAGTTTCTCACAAATTTCATATTGGTTTGGGGTTGTTTCTAACCACTCTGTAGTATTAATAACACTCATTTTGTTTCATCACTCCTTCCCTCTTTAGTTTATGAATTGAAGGAAGGACTGTTCTTACTTTTGGAGATTACGGGGATATCAATATGCAAAAAGCCAAATCAAATTTGATTTGGCTTTTTTATGTTATGCTTGATATTTTTTAAAGATAATCGTAGCATTGTGGCCACCGAAACCTAATGAGTTGCTCAATGCTGTATTGATTTCTTGTTTACGTGCTTCGTTTGGAACATAGTCCAGGTCACAATCAGGATCTGGAGTTTGTAAATTGATTGTTGGTGGTAGAATTCCTTCTTTAATAGCGAGAATACTAAAAATAGCTTCTACACCACCAGCAGCACCTAATAGATGTCCAGTCATTGACTTAGTTGAACTGATTGCAAGCTTATTCGCGTGTTCACCGAATACTTCCTTAATAGCTAATGTTTCAAACTTATCATTATAAGGAGTACTTGTACCATGTGCATTAATATAATCAATTTCATTTGCGTTTAGGCCACTGCGTTCAATTGCCATTTTCATTGCTCTTGAACCACCTTCACCGTTTGGAGCAGGTGCTGTAATATGATAAGCATCACCCGTTGCGCCATACCCAACAATTTCAGCATAAATAGTTGCACCACGTGCTAGCGCATGCTCTAATTCTTCAAGAACAATAATCCCAGCACCTTCCCCCATAACAAAGCCATCGCGATCTTTATCAAATGGACGGCTTGCTGTTTTAGGATCTGGATTTGTAGATAATGCCTTGTTCGCAGTAAAGCCTGCAAATGACATTTCAGTTAAAGGAGCCTCTGCCCCACCAGTGATCATCACATCCGCTTCTCCACGCTCGATAACACGGTAAGCATCTCCAATAGAATTTGTTCCGGTTGCACAAGCTGTTACTGTACAAGAGTTAAATCCTTTGGCACCTAATGCGATTGAAACCTGACCTGTAGCCATATCAGGTATTAGCATCGGTACGAAAAATGGACTAACACGTCTTGGTCCCTTTTCTAATAACGTTCTATATTGCTGTTCAAATGTTTCCATTCCGCCAATACCAGAACCAATCCAAACTCCAACACGTGGAGCGATTTCGTCTGTTATTTCTAAATTCGCATCCTTTACAGCCATAAATGATGCTGCAACAGCATATTGTGTGAAACGATCCATTTTACGCGCTTCTTTTTTATCCATAAATTGCTCAACATCAAAATCCTTCAATTCTGCAGCAACTTTAGCTGGATATGGTTCAGAATCAATTCTTGTTATCGGACCAACTCCTGATACTCCATTGATCGCATTTTGCCACGATGTTTGCACATCATTCCCAATTGGAGTTAAAGCTCCTAACCCAGTTACCACTACTCGCTTTTTTTCCATAATGATGACACCTCACCTTTGAGAGAATTTATTTATTTAATCGTATCTATTGTTGTTCGACATATTTCGGGGAGTGACAGGCACTACAACACCCGTCCCGGGCACCTACTTACCCCAACGAAGAGCAATTGCTCCCCATGTTAGTCCGCCGCCGAAGCCTACCATAACAATTAGGTCTCCGTCTTTAATCTTTCCTGCTTCTAGTTCTTCTACTAGAGAAATAGGGATAGATGCAGCAGAAGTGTTGCCATATTTGTTAACTGTTTTAGACATTTTTTCTTCAGGTAACTCAAGACGTTCACGAGCTGCTTCCATGATACGGATATTTGCTTGGTGTGGGATTAAGAAATCAACATCTTCTTTTGTTAATCCTGCTTTTTCCAAAACGTTAACACTAGACTCGCCCATTTGCCTTACAGCAAACTTAAACACTTCACGGCCATTCATGATGATATATTCATCTTGATATAAGTGCTTTCCACCTGTTCCGTCAGCCCCAAGCTCAAAGGATAATATCCCTTTTCCTTCACTAACAGGTCCAATGACAGCCGCTCCAGCTCCATCCCCGAAAAGTACCGCTGTATTACGATCATCCCAATCTGTAATTTTCGAAAGCTTCTCAACACCTACAACTAATACATGCTTATAAGCTCCGGATTCAATAAACTGTTTAGCTGTAACCATTCCATACATAAAACCAGCACATGCTGCACTAATATCCATTGCCGCAGCTTTAGTTGCACCTAATGATTCCTGTAGCATACATGCTACAGATGGAAAGGGCTGATCTGGTGTTACTGTCGCAACCAAAATTAAATCTAAATCTTCAGCTGCAATACCAGCATCCTTTAATGCTTTCTCTGCAGCAAATTTAGCCATATGAGAAGTATCAACTGAATCATCAGCAATGCGACGTTCCTCGATTCCCGTTCTCGTTCTTATCCATTCATCTGATGTATCCATGATTTTCTCTAAATCAGCATTTGTAACAACTTTTTCAGGTGTGTATCGTCCGATACCAATAATCCCTGCGTTCATTTGTGCAGCCCCTTTATCTTTTAATAAATAGTAAAAAAGTGAATTTATTATATTTAAATTTATATCAAATGTTATGACTTGGTACTAATTTTATCTTATTCAAAAATTTTTTTCAATATGAATGTTTTGGTTCACGAGTCTAGAACCCGTCTTGATCACATTCATAAAATATTACTACCTGGACCCGACACTAAACTTTCTAAGGAGGTGTTAAGATGGAATATAATGAAACATTTTCTGAAGAAACCTCTCATGATTTAGATGATCAAATAACCAAAGCCGATGAAAACAAAGAGAAGAACACCGTTTCAACAGATAAATTTACTCAACTTATGTTCGGAAACAGAGTTCCAAAAAGACTTCAACATTCCTTGCATCAAGAAGAAGAACAAGAAAACAAAAAAGAAGATGTAAACTATTTTACTTTAATGGGGCAAATCGATGATATTATGGTTTCTCTTGAGAACCTTAAACCAGTTTTAAAGGAATTATCCCCTATTATGGATTTTTTTAAAAAGAAGAAATGATTTTCTAAACAAGAAAAAGCTGCCAATGGCAGCTTTTATTGTGCATCCTTCTTTCCTAATTCGTACGCTTCTCCCATAACCTTCGTAAATAACTCAAGCATAGGTTGAATTGTTTCCATCGATAAGTCAATCCCTGAACCTTCTAATTTTTGCTTAGCCTCAGGTAAATATTTCATTGCAATCTGCATAAATTCCATCGTTTTTGGATGCTGTTCCATTCTTACTCACTCCTTCTTATTCTCTAGTATTATCATATAATGCATGATCTTGTATGTATAGAAACATGCTTACAATTGATTAGGTAAGAGCCCACTTTCCTTGTATTCCTCAATAGATTCTTGAAGATCTGTTTGAAAGCTTTTTTCCACTAAGGGGCTAAATTTCCCCAGTGAAATAACACCATCTTGAAAATCATAAAATAATTCTCCACTTTCTAGTTCTCCGCTATCAAAACTTTTTGCAACAAGCTCATATAAAACATCCACATGTTGAACTGTACTTGTGAGAACTGTTCCTTTCCCTAAATCAGATTGATCGGATACAAATCCAATTGCATACAAGCCCTCTTCCTTTAGACGCTCAATGACGGAAATATTATAACCATCTCCTGCAACATAAACAATGTCTACTCCTTCAGCAATCATTGCATCCAACAGGGTCATAGCTGTCGTGACATCATTCCAATCTTGTACATATTGAATATCAACATTTACATTTTCATTTTGGAAATATGCCCCTTCAAAAAAACCATCAATTTCAGGCTGCCATTCAAATGCGGCTAATACACCAACCTTATCATTATTCGTCATTTCACCAGCAACCATTCCACCAAAAAAGCCCATTGCATGTGATTCAAAGTTTAAGCTTGTGACATTTTCTCCAGAAGCTTCTCCATTGAATAAAACGAAATGAATATCAGGATAATCTTTACAAATCGTATTGAAAAAAGCCGCATATTCACTACCATGACCAAAAATCAGATTAACATCCTTTTCTTGAAATTCGTCAATAGCAGAACGAATACTAAATTCATCATTCATTCCTTCTTTATAAAAAACATCCACGCCTAGTTCAGACTGAATCTTCAGCAGCCCCTTGTACCCTTTTGTTCCCCATACTTTATCATCTATTGTATCGGGTACAAGTAAACCTACTTTCTCCAGTTTTCCTGAAGCTACGGGTTGTCCACAACCAAAAAGCGAAAAAAGAAGGATAAGGACTAAACCAAACTTTATGTACATGGCAACCCCTCCCTTATTTCTAGTTTACTGCCTTTATTTTATATCTTCCATATTTAATTGTACAATAACATTCTACTTCAGTTTATAAATATCTTGAAATCTTATAATAGTATCAAGCTGTTTCTCTAGACCTTTTTCAATTGACGTATAAGAATGTAAAACTTGTTTCTCAAATACTTCATCCACCTCTGAAAAGGTTGCATTCATTTTTAACTCAACTGAAAAGGAGTTAGTTTCATCATTCAGTTCACTTAGAAAGGAATACATCTTTCCCAATTCAAGTTCATCCATATAGGCCCAAACTGCATTTGTTGCATCTTCTATATACATAATGGGCTCCTCAATATTTAAGGACGTTTGTTTATTGTCTATATAAGCTAACAAGTGCTGATGAATTTTTTCTTCCGGAGGCTGAAAGGGACCATAAAGACTTGGAAAAAACAAAACAGAATAATGATCAAGCTGCTCAGACAGGTAGCTTAGCCCTGTTTCAATGAAAGGGTTTCTATCTTTATTAGGATGAATAACATTTGACCCTATAAGAAGAAATTGAGTTTTATGTTTCTTAGCTAATTGTATGGCTTTTTTAAATTCTTCCTTTTCAAGATCCTTTTCTTCCATGTCAAAGCAAAACATTATAACATCAGCTTGATTTTCTTCCGTTAAATGACGAGAAGAAAACTTCGCTTGAAAATAAGCGTTTCTTCCTATTAACATAAGTCGTTCGTTTAGTAAGTTTTTTTGATCATCTCTATTTGGTTCAGTGAATATTCCTGTTACTTCTACCCCTTCTTCAAGAAACTTTTCAATCAGTGAAAAACCAATATAAGAATGTGCTCCAAATACCATAACAGAATTAACCATAACATGACCTCCTTAGTAGGCGTTATAACCAAAATATGCGAGAGAACCGGTTACTAGTACTTTAAATCAATTTAAGATGCCTTGCTAAAAAAAAGCGCCTCTTAAAGACGCTTTAAATATTTCATCATAAGATCCTCTCATTTTCTTTGTAAAATCGAATAATTGATTGATTCGTTCGATAAGGATTATCACCTAAATGGTAAATTAACTGAATTGGAGAACCGGCCTCTTTCCTTAATTCTTCAAACCGTTTACTATGATGATGATGAACATAGGTACTGCTATTCATTCTTTGCCAAATCCTTACTGGAACTTGTGAATTTATAGTCGTAAGATTTGGTAAATCAAGTCTAGGAACCTTCTTCTGGTCAGTCTCATAGGCTTCAGCAATTTCTTTTATTAATCTTTTATAAAAAAACTTATGCTCTTTTTCATTTTCTAAATGGGCTTGGAGGTCAAGGCAAGGATTCATCATGGCTACAGAGCGAATCTTATCTGGTATTTCATTCATTAATTGCAATCCAGTTAACGCACCCATACCATCGACTAACAGATGGATACGTTGATTTAAAATTTCTTTCTTCATTACAAGATGATAAAGCTGTTTCGCCATAGTAACTGACCTAGGACTTCCCCAATGATTACCAAATAAATTAGAGTGAAAAAGGGTATATCCCTTGTTCATCAACTCGGATATTAATTGATTACGCCCATAATGCTGATGCCAAAAGCTCGATGTTCCATCAACAAAATCTGATCGATCACCGATGATAAATATTCCAAACCCATTCGGCTTTGTTGGTAAATGGATTACATTCCATTCCGTTTCAATTTGAAAAAAACGCTCCGTTATACTCATCACTTGCCCACCACCTTTCTCTTTTGTGACTTTTCTTCTTTATAATGTATGTCTTAACACACAAAAAGAATGGGACTGTATCACTATTCGTGCAAATATAGACGAATCCAACCTATTCAACCGGTTTATAAATAATTTGTTTTATTATTTCATGCAGGATTTGTAGAGTTTATGAACAATTAAAAAAGGTTCTTTTATTATTGAAAGATATTGTGATAATATATAGTAAGAATTCGTCTGGAAATAGAGGTGAACGATATGCGTTTCTTTTGGACATTTTTTTGGACTTTTTTATTAATACATATGGCGTCATATGTAGTTAACTCTATGACAGGTGGTCATTATGATTTTATGGTTTCAACGACACTTGCTGTGATTGCAACCGTTGTCATCTTTATCATCGCGGAATTAATTCCTAGCGAGCCAGTTCCAAACCACGACCATCATTAAATGATTCGACTAAAAGACAAAAAACCCTACTTAAAAGTAGGGTTTTTTGTTTCATTGAAAGCTAAATCATTAAGGCTTTCTTTTATATGTCCACTGACGATTATGGTTGGCTGTTTCTGGGAAACGATCTCCCGCTTTCAATTTAATTTGACCAGGGTTTTTTACGTTGTCCCCTGATTCACCTATTTCTACATACATTCCATTATTAGGTGCTTTTTGACCAGCTCTAAAACGATGTTGTTGGCCCATTTTAACTCCTCCTCCCTTGCTTACTCATAGTATCTCCACTAGGACCAATTTCATGAGTTCAGAAAAGTTCTTTACAGGATTCCAAACCTGTAGTTAAATGGTAAAGGATTGTAAATCTCATGAACGGAGGATGTTAAATTGGATCTATTTTTAATCATAAAATACTTCTTATTAGGAGTATTTCAAGGGTTTACGGAACCAATCCCCATTTCTTCAAGTGGACATTTAGTCTTTGCCCAGCATTTTCTTGGCCTTGAAATTGAAGGATTATCATTTGAATTGTTAGTTAACGCAGCTTCTTTAATAGCTGTTTTAATGATATACCGTGAAGATCTAATAAGATTAACAGTAAATGGGTTAAAATACATATCAACAAAAGACAAGCATAGCAAAAATGACTTTCAATTTATCATTTACCTTGTTATCGCAACGATTCCAGCAGGAGTCATTGGTCTCCTATTTGATGATGTAATCTCAAAGCACCTAAAACACATTCAAGTAACAGCTATTACCCTGATTATCACAGGAATTGCATTATGGACAATCCGTAACCTACGCGGGAGAAAAAATGATGGAGATCTTACTCTTAAAGATGCTCTTATTGTAGGCTTTGCTCAAGCAGTTGCGCTAATTCCTGGAATTAGTCGATCTGGCGCTACAATTGTTGCAGCCATGGCTTTGGGTATGAAGCAGGAAACAGCTCTAAAGTTTTCTTTCTTACTTTTTATCCCCGTTAGCTTTGGGGGGATGATTTTAAGTATCACGGATTTAATGGATGATCCAAATTTAGACACATTACTTATCCCTTATATTATCGCGTTTATTGCAGCGCTTGTAACTTCATATTTCTCACTGAAATGGTTCATGAATATTATGGCTAAAGGCAATTTAAAGTACTTTTCTTTTTATTGCTTTGTGGTTGGGATTGCGGTTTTGTTGTTTGCATAGAGGGATTAAAAAGCGTGAAGGGCGACCTTGCGCTTTTTTTTGTTTGTGTTTGATTATAGGAGTTAAGTTAAAGTAGTACCGAACCCGGACAAGGCGGCAGTCGTATCGAGACTCACTTCTCTGATCCATCCCTTTATTTGTCCCGATTCTCACAGTATCGAGACTCTTTTCTTCTCCTTCTCCCTTTTTCTGTCCCGATTCTCGTAGTATCGAGACTTATTTCTCTGATCCAACCCTTTTTCTGTCCCGATTCTCGCAGTATCGAGACTCTTTTCTTCTCCTTCTCCCTTTTTTTGTCCCGATTCTCGTAGTATCGAGACTCATTCCTTCTCCTTCTACCTTTATCTGTCCCGATTCTTGCAGTATCGAGACTTATTTCTTCTGTTTCTCCCTTTTTCTGTCCCGATTCTCGTAGTATCGAGACTCATTCCTTCTTCTTTCTCCCTTTTTCTGTCCGATTCTCGCTGGATCGAGACTTATTCCTTCTCTTTCTCCCTTTTTTGTCCCGATTCTTGCAGTATCGAGACTTATTTCTCTACTCCAACCCATTTTCTGTCCCGATTCTCGTAGTATCGAGACTTATTTCTCTGATCCAACCCTTTTTCTGTCCCGATTCTTGCAGTATCGAGACTTACTTCTCTGCTCCATCCCTTTTTCTGTCCCGATTCTCGCAGTATCGAGACTTATTTCTCTGATCCATCCCTTTATCTGTCCCAATTCTTGCAGTATCGAGACTTATTTCTCTGATCCAACCCTTTTTCTGTCCCGATTCACGCAGTATCGAGACTCATTTCCCCTCTCAATCCCTTTTTCTGCCCCGATTCTCACAGTATCGAGACTTATTTCTCTGCTCCATCCCTTTTTCTGTCCCGATTCTCACAGTATCGAGACTTATTTCTCTGCTCCAACCCATTTTCTGTCCCGATTCTCGCAGTATCGAGACTCACTTTTCTGCTCTATCCCTTTTTCTGTCCCGATTCACGCAGTATCGAGACTCATTTCCCCTCTCAATCCCTTTTTCTGTCCCGATTCTCACAGTATCGAGACTCACTTCTCTGCTCCATCCCTTTATCTGTCCCGATTCTCGCAGTATCGAGACTCACTTCTCTGCTCCATCCCTTTTTCTGTCCCGATTCTCACAGTATCGAGACTCATTTCTCTTCTCCATCCCTTTTTCTGTCCCGATTCCCGCACTATCGAGACTCATTTCTTCTCCTTCTCCCTTCTTCTGTCCCGATTCCCACAGTATCGTGACTCATCCTTCCTCTCAATCCCTTCTCATGTCTCAATTCGCCCATTATCAAAACACCTTTCTCTGATCTCCATCTTCTCCTACTCCTTTAAAAAGCTAACCACCAGCCAAGCAGTAGTACCCCCTCAACATCTACGCTCCCAAATCCCCCAAAAAAGGCGTGTTAACCAAAACCAGTTAACACGCCTTCTTATATAAGTACTATCCTAACAATTTCACCAGCAACGCCTTTTGAACATGCAGACGGTTTTCTGCTTGTTCGAATACAGCTGAATGCTCGCCGTCGATAATGGATGCTGTTACTTCTTCTTCGCGATGTGCTGGTAAGCAGTGCAGGAAGTTGTAGTCCTTCTTTGCATGCTTTACTAGTTCATCGTTTACTTGGAAGTCTTTAAATGCAACAAGACGTTCTTGTTGTTCACTTTCTTGCCCCATGCTAGCCCATACATCTGTATAGATGATATCGGCGTCTTTCACCGCTTCAATCGGGTCATTTGTGATTGTAATTTTTGCACCTGTCCCAGCAGCAAGCTCCTGAGCTTTTTCCACTACAGCTTGGTTTGGTTCATATCCTTTTGGACAACCTAAGGAAAAGTCCATTCCCACTTTGGCAGCAGCTATCATAAGAGAATGTGCAACATTGTTTCCATCACCTAAGTAAGCTGTTTTGACGCCAACAAATTTTTCTTTCAGGCGGTAAATTGTCTTTAAATCAGCAAGTGCCTGGCAAGGATGGAAAAGATCTGTTAAACCATTGATTACTGGAATGCTTGCGTGCTTAGCTAATTCTTCGATCTTATCATGACCAAATGTACGAATCATGATGGCATCTACATATCCAGACAGTACTTTTGCTGTGTCTGATACAGGCTCTCCTCTTCCTAGTTGAAGGTCTTGGCTGCTTAAGAATAAAGCATGGCCTCCTAATTGAAGCATTCCTGTTTCAAATGACACACGAGTTCTTGTTGACGATTTTTCAAAAATCATCGCTAGTGTTTTACCTTGTAACACTGGCTGAAGCGGATTTTCTTCTAACTTAAAAGCATCTTCAATTAAGTCTAGAATCTCCTGCTGGCTATAATCAAGTAATGTTAAAAAGTCTCTTTTTTGTATCGTCTTTTCTTTAAGCTTTAAACTCACGCTTGCCCACTTCCTTTCATCTCTATTTAATATTTATACATTCTTTATTAACGGCTTGGTGAGTTGTTGAATAGAAGATACGTCCTCATCCAATGCTGAGAGGCTATCTATACACGCATAATACGTAGCAAGGTTTGTAAATAAGATCATGCCTTTTTCTAATGCTTGCTGACGTTCTAGCTTTGCTTCTTCACTATCAACAAGGGATACAAAAATCCCTTTTTCTCCCTCAACCCATGTTTGATAATCACTTGTTACCACGTTAAGACCTGCTTCTTTTGCGGTCTTGAGCGCCTCTTCATTCTTTATATCAAAGTAAACACTTGTTACATTTTCTAGCTCTTTTTTGAAAATCTTACGGTAAACACTCTTTAATTCTTTGCCCACACACATTCCTTCACCAGTTGCCTTCATTTCCGGCCCTAATGTGATATCTACATCATGAAGAGCATGACTTGAGAAGACTGGGTACTTAACAGCTACCATATTGGATTGTTCTGATGGTTGAATTTGCAGCTCTTTTAATTTTTTCCCACACAATAAATGCGTTGCATGCTTAATTACTGGAATACCTGTTACTTTACTAATAACCGGTGCGGTTCTACTTGCACGCGGGTTTACCTCAAGCACATAAATATCTTCACCATTTACTAAAAATTGGATATTCATAATACCACGATAGTTAAGCTTTTTTACTAAGGCATTAGCATAATCAGCAATTACTTGTTTATTTTTATCCGTTAAATTTTGAGAAGGTAAAATCGCTAAGCTGTCACCTGAATGAACACCTGCTGGCTCAACATGCTCAATATAAGTTGGAATAAAAGCTTCTTCACCATCAGAAATTAAGTCAATTTCTCCTTCTAAACCTTGAACAAATTGATCAATTAATACGGGATAAATCATATTAGTATTTTCCGAAAGAAGCTTAGCAAGTGTTGCTTCGTTATGAACCACAACCATTCCTTTTCCACCAATTACATAAGAAGGTCTTAATAAAAGTGGGAAACCGATCTCACTAGCACCCTTTAATGCTTCTTCTGCATTGTTTGCTGTTAAACCAGCAGCATGTGGAATGGATAGGTTATCTAATATTTGATAAAACTTATCACGATCCTCTAGCCAATCAAGAGTTTCCGTGTCTGTACCTAATAACTGAACTCCTGCCGTTTCTAACTGTTCCGCAAGGTTAATCGCTGTTTGACCACCATATTGTACAATAACAGAATCGATACCTTCTGAATCCACAATGTTTAATACGTGCTCAAGAGTTATTGGTTCAAAGTACAGACGATCAGCTGTTTCAAAATCTGTACTCACTGTTTCTGGGTTATTATTGATCATGATTGCTTCATAACCTAATTGCTTTAGAGCCTTAATTCCATGTACAGCACTATAATCAAATTCGATTCCTTGACCGATACGAATTGGACCGGAGCCGATAATTAAGATTTTTTTCTTATCTGACCGTTCAGGCTGTTCGTTTTCTCCAAAATAAGTGGAGTAAAAATAGTTCGTACGTGCTTCAAATTCCGCTGCACATGTATCTACATATTTATAAGAAGCCTTCACTCCTGCGTCAAGACGAAGCTTGCGAACATTTGCTTCAGGAGCATTTAAGAGAGAGGCGATTGTACGGTCTGAGAAACCTTTTTCCTTTACTTCAGCTATTAAATCAGCTTCTAGTGTTTCAAGAGATTTCCCTTTAAGCTGATTCTCAAGCTCAACAATCTTCTTAAAGCAAGAAAGGAAATAAAGATCCATTTCTGTCATTTCATGAATTTCCTCAATTGTTATTCCTCTTCTAATTAGTTCCATTACAGCAAAGAATCTACGATCATCGGTCTTTTTCATTAACGTAATGATTTCGTCTGTCGATAACGTCACTAACTCCGGTAGATGTGTTCCAATGTTATCTAATTCTAATGAATCACACGCTTTTTGAAGAGCAGCTTCTAGATTACGTTCAATAGACATAACCTCGCCGGTTGCTTTCATTTTTGTACCAAGCTTACGGTCCGCTTTATTAAATTTATCAAACGGCCATCTTGGGAATTTTACAACAACATAATCAAGTGCTGGTTCAAAGCTTGCATATGTGCTCATTGTTAATGGATTTTTTAATTCTTCAAGTGTGTAACCAACTGCAAGCTTTGCAGCGATTTTCGCAATTGGATAACCAGTAGCCTTCGATGCTAGAGCAGATGATCTGCTGACCCGTGGATTAACTTCAATCACATAGTATTGCTTGCTTTTTGGATCTAAAGCTAATTGAATGTTACATCCACCGACCACACCTAGTGCTGAAACGATCTTAACTGCTGCGCTTCTTAGCATATGGTAATCCTGATCTGTTAACGTTTGAGATGGCGCAACAACAATTGAGTCCCCTGTATGAACACCAACTGGGTCAATATTTTCCATATTACATACAGAAATACATGTACCTTTATGATCTCGTATCATTTCATACTCTACTTCTTTAAAGCCTGCAATGCTTTTTTCAATTAAGCATTGTGTAATAGGGCTTGCATGTAACCCGCTTTTTACAAGCTTCTTAAATTCTTCTAGATTCGAAGCAATTCCGCCACCTTTTCCTCCAAGTGTATAAGCTGGACGAATGATGATTGGGAAGCCGATTTTTTCAGAAAACTCAAGAGCTTCACCAAGAGTTGTGACAATTGAGCTCTCAGGTATTGGCTCGTTTAAATCGTACATTAACTGACGAAATTCGTTACGATCTTCACCTTTGCGGATTGATTCTATTGAAGTACCTAGTAATTGCACTCCGTATTTTTCAAGAACACCAGCTTCGTGAAGCTCCATCGCTAAGTTCAGTCCTGTTTGACCACCTAGTGAAGCTAGCAAGCCATCGGGTTTTTCTTTATTAATAATGTTTGTTAGACTTTCAACTGTTAGAGGCTCAAAGTACAGAACATCTGAGAATTCCTCATCTGTCATAATTGTTGCCGGATTGTTATTAACAAGGACAACTTGATAGCCTTCTTCCTTTAACGCTAAGCATCCTTGTGTTCCTGCATAATCAAATTCTGCCGCCTGACCGATCACAATTGGGCCAGAACCGATTACGATGATTTTCTTTATTGATTGGTTTTTAGACATAAAGTATATCTCCTTTTGCAGCAGCGACTAAATCTAAAAATTCATCAAAAATCCATTCACTATCTGAAGGTCCTGGATGTGCCTCTGGATGAAATTGTGCTGTAATAATTGGTAAGTTCTTGTGTGATAATCCTTCGATTGAATCATCATTAATATGATAAAAACGCATATCTAACTCTGTTTCTTTTAAGCTATCTTTCATCACAACATAGCTGTGATTTTGCGAGGTCATAAACACTTTGTTTGTTTTCACATCATATACTGGCTGGTTAGCTCCTCTATGTCCAAACAGAAGCTTTTTCGTTTTTGCACCAAATGACAGGGCAATTAACTGATGACCTAAGCAAATACCTAATGTTGGGTGCGCAGCAACGACTTTCTTAATTTGTGAAAAAAAGTTTGCTAGTTGCTCTGGATCTCCTGGCCCATTTGATAAAAGGACTCCGTCAGGTTTAAGATCAGCAACTTTGTCGATCATTTTAAAGGGAACGGTTGTTACTTTACAACCTCTATTTAAAAGGGCTGTTAAAATTGATTTTTTAAAGCCGAAATCAACCAAAGCAATATGTTTTTCACCTTCACCATAAGTTTCAAGCTGATCGGATACAACCTCAAAAACTCCATCCTCGAAGATTGCACAAGGCTGTTCTTCTTGGTTTAAGGTTGTTGAGATCGTAGCCGCCATTGATCCATGATTTCTAATTTTCTTCACAACAGCACGTGTGTCAACGTGGTGAATGATTGGAATATTCCATTTTTCTAGATACTCCTTAAAGCTGTATTGCGCTTCATAGTGTGAATAATTTGTCGTATTTTCATAGATAACTACCGCTTTTACTTGCGGCTTTTTACTTTCATCATCACTTATGTTAATCCCGTAATTTCCAATAAGAGGATACGTAAATACAACAATTTGATTTTTATAGGAAGGATCTGTTAATACTTCCTGATAACCCGTCATTCCTGTAAAAAATACAATTTCACCGTTAATGTCCTCCGAGGAGCCATGTTCAAGTGTCCCGTTATACACTGATCCATCCTCTAAATGGAGATATCCTTTCATCTGTTTACACCTCGTTTGTCTATAGTTCTCTAATAGTGGAAACGCCCACCTATTAGCGTGTGGATAATTATTAAATATATAGTATTTTTATTCAATTACTAGCAAAAAAAATACTGTCTTATTGCGCACCTACGGATTGCTCGACTGAAGAAAACACACTTGCTATTGTTTCAATCGCTGTATCGATCTCCTCATACGACACTGTTAATGGAGGAAGTAATCGGACCACATTTGGTCCAGCTGGCAAAACAAGTAATTGCTTTTCTCTAAGCTGATTAATAATCTCTCCAACTTGTTCCTTACATTCTATTCCTAGTAATAAGCCTTTACCGCGAATTTCTTTCACTAGGGAATGAGCTCCTATTACAGTATTCAACTTGCCAAGCAGATAGTTACTTTTTTCTTCCACTTCTTTAAGAAAATTTTCTTCAAAGATTTTGGTAATTGTAGCTTTTGCAGCTGCCATGGCAATTGGATTACCACCAAAAGTAGAACCGTGGCTTCCCGCTTGAAAGGTATCAATCAAAGACTGCTTTCCGATCATTGCTCCGACCGGTAAGCCACTGCCGAGCCCTTTTGCAGAAGTGATAATATCAGGTGAAATTCCATAATGTTGATAACCAAATGGTTTTCCTGTACGACCAATACCCGTTTGAACTTCATCAATGATTAATAATGCTCCGATACGGTTGCACGTTTCCGTTACTTTTTGAAGAAATTCTTGCTGTGCTGGAACAACTCCACCTTCACCTTGAACCACTTCTAGCATAATTGCTGCTACATCGTCTTCAAGCTCATCTAACGCATTAGAATCGTTGTATGGTAAATATTGAAATGTTTCAAGCAAGGGTCCGAAGCCTTGTTGAATTTTTTCCTGACCTGTTGCTGACATTGTTGCGAAAGTTCTGCCATGAAACGATTGTAAAAAGGTTACAATCTTTGTTTTCCCAGTGTGCTTGCGTGCTAGTTTGATTGCAGCTTCGTTTGCTTCTGCCCCACTGTTACAGAAAAAAACAGCATCTCCTTCAGTTGAGTCAACTAAGAGCTTGGCTACTTCCTCTTGAATTGGCTGATGAAATAAATTTGACATATGCCAATACTTTGTTAACTGCTCCTCGACCGCAGCCGTCACATCCTCATTTGCATGCCCTAAGTTACAAACAGCAATACCGGAGATAAAATCTAAGTACTTTTTATCATTCTCATCAGTAACCCATGAGCCCTTTGCTTCTTTAATCGTTACATCCCATCTTGCGTACGTAGGGAATAAATAACTCATGATTTCAAAACCTCCCCTTCACTTACAATTTTTGTTCCTTTAAATATACCGCTCTCAACAAAGGCCTCGCTTCCACTTACAATCATAACCTCCTGACAAATGTCAGATAAAGTGGCTACAGCTGACTCAACCTTTGGAATCATTCCCCCTGTAATGACCTCTTTTTCGATCAGTTCGTAGATTTCTTCAGGTGTAATGGTTTCGATCACCTGCTTGTTTTGATCCATAATTCCTGGTACATCCGTTACAAATAAAAACTTTTCAGCTCCTACACCATTTGCAATAGCTGCTGCAGCTAAATCGGCATTCACATTTAGAGTCTCGTTTGTCACAGTGCGTGCCAGTGGCGCAACAACCGGTATATATCCATGATCCATTAATAAAGATACAGCTGACGTCTGAACTGAGGTTACTTTTCCTACCAATCCCAGATTCTCTTTATCCAAATATTCCGCTTGTAAAAGTCCACCATCAGTACCTGATACTCCGATCGAGTTGAACCCTTTTTGCTGAAGAAGATTTGTCAGATGTTTATTAATTTTACCAGCTAGCACCATTTCAGCAATTTCTAATACATCCTCTGTTGTTTTTCGTTGTCCGTTATAGAACTCAGTTTCTATTTCCAGAGCCTTTAGCATCTTTGTAATATCTGGACCTCCACCATGGACAATCATGACCCGCCAGTTTGATGAAACCAAATCTTTTAAACTTTGAAAGAATGTTTCTGATAATTGATGAACGGTACTACCACCACATTTTAATACGACTGTTTTTGACATAACGATCTCCCTTATGTTCTATAGCTTGCGTTAATTTTCACGTAATCATATGTTAAATCACAGCCCCAGGCTTTACCGGCTTCAGCTCCAACTCCCAGGTTAACTGTTATTTTCACTGAATCTTGTTTTAAGTAACTTGAAGCAGCCTCTTCGGAAAACGATTGTGGACTATTGTTCGTGAACAAGCATAAATCTCCTAGGAAAATATCAATCTTTTCCGGTTCCACTTGTGCCTCACTATATCCAACTGCACAAATAATTCTTCCCCAGTTCGCATCTGCCCCGTAAACCGCTGTTTTAACTAAGCTTGAACCAACGATTTTTTTTGCAACAACATTTGCTTCTTGCTTCGTCTTAGCACCCGTTACTTCAACTTCAATCAGCTTTGTTGCTCCTTCACCATCTTTAGCGATCTGCTTTGCCAGCTCTTCACTTACTAATTGAAATGCTGCTTTAAAGTCATCCCACTGTGGATGATTTGGATTTAGCGCATTATTTTCTGCCTTGCCATTTGCCATAACTAATACCATATCGTTTGTTGATGTATCACCATCAACAGTAATTTGATTATATGTTTTATCAGTTACTTCGCTTAAAAGCACTTGAAGAGTTGCGGAATCAATATTCGCATCAGTTGTAACGAATGAAAGCATTGTTGCCATATTTGGATGAATCATCCCTGATCCTTTAGCGGCTCCCCCAATTGTTACTGTTTTCCCGTCAATTTCTACTTCGTAGCAAGAATTTTTCATAACCAAATCTGTTGTTAAGATCGCTGTTTGAAATGCCTCTGATGCTTCTTGGTTACATTGAGGATTTAACTCCTGGATACCGGCACGAATTTTATCCATCTTCAAAAATTCACCAATAACACCTGTTGAAGCAACTGCAACATAATGAGGTTGAATAGTAAACAGGCTTGCACAGCGCTCTCTCATTTCATATGCATCTTTTAATCCTTGTTCACCAGTACATGCATTAGCGTTTGCACTATTAACAATAATCGCTTGTAATAAGTTTTCTTTTGCTACACTTTCTTGTGTTACCTTTAACGGTGCAGCTTGGAAATGACTTTGAGTGTATACAGCCGCGCAGCTCGCCGGCACCTCACTATAAATAACACCTAAATCATTTTTCGAATAACGTAACCCGACGTGAACACCGTCAGCTGAGAAACCCTTTGCTGAAACGATTGACCCGTTTTCAATTTTTTTAATGCTAGATGTTTCTTTTGCTTGTAGCACGTTTATTTCCTCCCCGGTTGTCATGATGAACAAATTTTCTTCATCACTTACAAATAGTCTTATGGATATATAGGTGCAAAATACAAGCCCGTTGCTTCTTCATAGCCGTTCATTAGGTTGAAGTTTTGTACCGCCTGACCTGCTGCACCCTTCATTAAGTTGTCAATTACCGCAACAATCGTTACTCTTCCTGTTCGTTCATCTACTTTTAGGCCGATGTCACAAAAATTCGAGCCATAAACCTCCTTTGTTGAAGGAAACTCACCTTGTTTACGAACACGCACAAATGGTGATGCAGCATAAAAGTCTTTATATAAATCTAATAAACTTTCTGTTGTATACGACTCTTGTAAACTAGCATAAATTGTCGCCATAATTCCTCTTGTCATTGGAATGAGGTGTGTATTAAATGAGATAGCCGTTATCCCATCGTTTAATGCAAAAAGCGCTTGCTCCACCTCAGGTATATGTTGATGTTCATGAACTTTATAAATTTTTATATTTTCATTTGTTTCAGAAAAATGAGTAGCTTGTGAGATATTTCGACCCGCTCCAGAAACTCCTGTTTTCGCGTCCACTATAATCGATTGTTCTTGAATAATTCTGTTCTGTACAACTGGTGCCAAGCCCAAAATTGTAGCGGTAGGGAAACATCCTGGATTTGCAAGCATTGTTGCCTTCTTAATTTCTGCTTTATTTAACTCAGACAATCCGTAAACTGTTTTTTCCAGTACCTCTTCTTCTACACAAGGACGTTTATACCAATGCTCATACTCATTACGGTCTTTCAACCTCAAATCACCGGACAAATCAATAATCTTTACTTCTGAGTCAAGAAATTGTGGTGATAATTTTCTTGAAACCCCAGGAGGTGTTGCTAAAAATAATACATGTATATTCAGTTTGATCTCTTCCACATCAATACCTTTTAATATGTGATCACTCAGATCATTTAGATGTGGAAATGTGTTACTGTATGGAACATCCATTTCCGAAGATGAATATAGGATACATTCTTCTACATGTGGATGATTGGATAATATACGATATAATTCGACTCCACCATATCCTGTGGCCCCGATAATTCCGACTTTCACCAAATCACACCCTCTAGTAAGTTCGTTTTCTAAATTATTTCTCAATTATAAGTTTGTATAAAAATAAAATCAAGTGTATAAATAATATTTTTTTAAATTTTAAAACTAATTCTTATGCATATTGAGATTGTGTCAGTTTATGTTGGAAATGACATCATTTATATATATACATCAATATGCATAAATGAAACGAAAAAAGTGTATAAAAAAACATCAATCTAACTCATATGAGTAAATTGATGTTTTCTTATGTTTATTGAATTCCTAGAGCAATTTTAGCAATTCTGGACATTTTATCTTTTGTCCATGGTGGATTCCAAACAATATTTACTTCTGTGCTCTTAACTTCTGGGATATCATCAAGTGCAATTTTGATTTGTTCAACAATCGTTCCTGCTAATGGGCAGCCCATTGAGGTAAGTGTCATTGTTACGATTGTTTTCCCCTCTTCATCCATTTCAATGTCATAAACAAGTCCAAGGTTGACAATATCAACACCTAGCTCTGGATCGACAACTGTTTCTAACGCACCATAAATATTTTCTTTTAGTGATTCATCCATTTCGGTTAGCACTCCTTTTAAGATCGTGGTACTTTGAGTATAGTAAAAGCTAAAGTAGAAAGAAAGGATTCTGCTTTCTTTCTGTGTAAGTAAAATTTATATTTAGGAAGTAATCGAATATAGGCACTTTCAGATTAGTTCGTTCCATTGCGCTCCACTATAAAGATAAACCTACTTTTAAAAAACAACCTTTTCATATTCACCTATAAATACCTCTCAAACCATTCAACTAATGCTAATGTACCTTCTCGGGATACCTTGTGGTCAGCTAATGGGTCTGCAATGAACCTCAGCTTTTCTGGTTGTGCTTCATACATTGGTGTGATTTCTTTGTAAAATTGATAGGTTGGAGCAAATGGAACTACATTATCTCGTTCACCATGCCAAAAGAGAAGTGGTCGATTTTGAAGCTTTTCTTTTTGGAGGCTCAAGTCAAATGGCTGTAAATGTGTTAGTTGTTCCTCTATTTCTTCATTTGACAGTGGAACCTCTACTCCGCTTTGTTGTAAAGAATACAGCTGCCCTTTTAGAAGTGTTGTATAACATGGGCTTCCCATTAGACTAACTGCTGCTTTTATCCATTCATATTGAGTGAGAGCCCCTAACGTTGTAATTCCCCCCATAGAGGTACCTGCAAGTCCAATACGCTCTGAATCAATTAGCTGCTTTTGTTCAAAGTATTCTTTTATCATGTCCACTTCTTTTATTTCATTCAATACGATCTTCCAAAAATTCAGGCTTAATTCTTTTGTGTCATAATTCTCGCTTCTCTCTCCATGGTATAAAGCCTCAGGTAAGATGACTCTCATGCCTTTTTCAGCTAAATAGTAAGCATAGTGGAGGTTGTTTTCTTTGGCACTTGTAAAACCATGCACAAAAATCACGAAAGGTGTTTTTGTGTCCTGTAAGGATTGCTTTACGATGTGAAGTGCTGGAATGTTTTCTATATGTAATTTTTCAACAATAATCAATGATTATGCGCCTCCTGAGTAATTTTCCCACTTTGTTAGTGTAACATGTAGACATCAAAGTTGGAAAAAAGATACACTGTTATTGAATAGGTGTACCCTATAAGTAGCAATTGTGCCTACATAAACCGGATATCACCTAAAAAACATATATGGTAAAGGAGACTGTATGGAAACGAAACCTTTTTTAATTGCTTTAGACTTAGATGGGACTCTTTTAAAAGATGATAAAACAATATCACCTTACTCTAAGGAAATAATCAGCAAAGCAAAAGCAGCAGGCCATATTGTCTGTATCGCAACAGGTAGACCATTTCGATCAAGCTCCATTTATTATGATGAATTAAACCTAGATACACCGATTGTCAATTTTAATGGTGCATATGTTCATCATCCAAAGGACGATAGTTGGGGATCCTATCATACTACTTTAGATTTGGAAGTTGTAAAGCAAATCATTGATGTCGCTGAAGAGCATCACTTACATAATGTTTTAGCTGAAATTATTGATGATGTGTATTTTCATTATCATGATGAAAAAATGATCGATGTTTTTAGTATGGGAAATCCGGATATTAAAATCGGTGATTTACGTCAAAATTTAGGGAATGATGTAACGAGTATCCTTATTCATGCGGCTGAAGAAGATGTTGAAAAAATTAGAAATTACTTATCAGATGTACATGCTGAAGTTGTTGATCATCGCCGATGGGCAGCACCGTGGCATGTTATTGAAATTATTCGAGCAGGAATGAATAAAGCAATTGGTTTGGAAAAAATCTCTTCTTATTATAATATCCCTTCTGAACGCATCATTGCATTCGGAGATGAAGATAATGATTTAGAAATGCTCACATACGCAGGACAAGGTGTAGCGATGGGAAATGCCATTACAAAGCTTAAAGGTGTTGCTAACAAGGAAACTAAAACGAATGAAGAAGACGGAGTTGCCCATTATTTAAAAAACACACTTGGCTTATAAGTCTTTAAACAGGTAGTTTTATGTATTTTGTGACAACATTCTTATGTAATCTAGATAGTAATTGCCATTAATATAATCAACTTTTTCGCACACAATAATCTTGACGCATCGAACGAGAGCGTCATCATTATAAAGGGGGGCTTTTTCAATGGGTAAACGTAACAAATCAAAACGTTTTGTTCAACAAGGCAAAGATATCGTTACTAAGCACGATGAGAGGTTCCCTTACCACTCAACATTATCTGAATCAGAAGCACATAAAAGTAAAACAGATGATACTCCACTTGGAGGGATATAAGTGACAAATCCATTATTTCAGCAAGCTCGTGAAGCAGTTGCCTATGCAAACTCTATATCCACAGGTTCTGAGCAGGGAGATCAACAGGAAGCAGTTATGAAGGCAAAAAATGCCTTATCTTCTGCTTTTGCAAACTGTACAGATGCTGAACGAGCTCAACTTCGAGAGTTACAGCAAACACTTACTAGCATGTAACAAAGTAAAGCGAACCTATTTCGGTTCGCTTTCTTTACTAATTTGAAAAAGCACTTCTTTTTTTAACTCTACTGTATCAGGAGCTAAAATGGTTATTTCTGCTTTATATTCTCCTGGTGAGAGTGACGAGTATTCCCATATTTCTTCCCACTCCATACTTTCACCTGATTTAATTAAGGCCGTTTCAATTGCTTGTGTAAACATTTTACCTTTTGAATAACGATACACTTCTTCTCCCTTTTTATTTGTCACGACGATTTCATATTTTTGACTTGTAGGAAATTCAATTTTCTTCATTTCATCGGTATTGTTTATCAATGTAATAATAAATTTTATTGTTTGTTTCTCTGGATATATGGAGACATTCAAGTCCAGTTCTCCATTCTTCACTTCTTTTACCTCTGTTTCAGGCACAATGCTTTCTGCTTCACTTCTATCTTCTAAAGAACAACCCGTTAAGAAGAAGATCACCAAAATAAAAACTCCTATCCTCATTTCATTACTCCTTTCTAAAAAAGCCAAAGATACCTGCCGTTTGAACAATGTTTGTAAATGCTTGTGGATCTTCTTCTTTAATAATTTTTTCGAGGTCATATAACTCATATCTTGTGATAACAATAATTAACATATCCTTCGTTTCATTCGTAAACGCACCTTTAGCAGGAATCATTGTTATTCCCCGAACTAGCTTTGAATGTATCGCTTTTTTTAATACATCCGCTTTTTTCGTAATGACCATAGCTGTTAATTTCTCATGTCTTGTATGAATAGCATCAATAACGCGCGTAGAAACATAGAGTGAAACTAATGTGTATAATGCTTTTTCCCAACCAAAAAGTAATCCAGCAGCCAGGATGATAATGCTATTAAACAGAAAAAAATAGGTTCCAACAGGCTTGTCCTTCATTCGGGAAAGTACCATCGCGATAATATCTAGTCCACCTGTCGAGGCACCGTATTTCAACGTAATCCCAACACCAATGGCCATAATAACACCACCAAAAACGGCATTTAATAATATATCCTCTGAAAAAGAATATAAGGGCACAAGCTCTAAAAAAAATGTTGTTGCAGCTACACTAAAAAAACTATATAGCGTAAAGGATTTCCCTACTTTTAGCCAGCCTAAAATGGCTACAGGTATGTTTAAAAGTAAAAGCAGAATTCCTGTTGAGATAAAAAATGGAGTGTAATCTTCCAATACCCTCGATATCAGCATAGCAATACCTGTAAAACCACTTGAGTAAACATTTGCAGGTATTAAAAAAAAATTTAAACCGACTGCATTTAATAATGCACCGAGAATGACCACAATGATTTTCATGGTTTCTGTTTTCAACATTCATTTTTTCCTCCTGTCGTTCAAGCTCTTTAGTCTAGTTTTTCCCATCTTCATAAGAATTGAACACAAAGATTGTATTTTAGCTCCGTAGTGTTAAACTAAAATTATCGTAAGGAACTTATTATAAGTTAAATGAGGTGTTAAAATGAATGTTCACATTTTAGCTGATAGTGCATCTGATTTACCTATTGAATATTTTCAGGAAAATTCAATTACTTTTCTTCCTTTAAGTGTTGAACTAAATGGGAAACAACTGGAGGATCAAAGAGAAATAAAGCCTAAACAAATTTATGAAGAAATGCGACAAGGTACCATAGTTAAAACATCTCAAATCACTCCATCTTTATTTAAGGATGTTTTTACTGAGCTTGCTAAAAAGGGAACACCTAGCTTATATGTTGCTTTTTCATCAGAACTCTCGGGTACATACCAAACAGCCATGATGATGCGAAATGAAGTGTTAGAAGAGTATCCTGATTTTCAATTGTCAATTATTGATTCAAAATGTGCATCTCTTGGCTGCGGTCTTGCCGTTAAATATGCAGCTGAGCTTGCTAAGAGTGGAAAGTCATTGGAAGAAATTGAAAACACTGTAAAAACCTATTGTCAAAAAGTTGAGCATATCTTCACCGTTGACAATCTAGAATACTTAGCCCGCGGCGGACGAATTAGCAAAGCTTCAGCATTTGTTGGCGGTTTATTAAATATTAAGCCATTACTACATGTTGAAGATGGGAAGCTTATCCCTCTTGAGAAAATACGTGGACGTAAAAAAGTATTTAAACGAATTATTGAAATCATGAAAGAACGTGGATTAAATCTCCAAAATCAAACAATCGCGATAAGTCACGGTGATGATGAGGAATCTGCAAATGAAATCAAGGCTTTGATTCAAGAAGAATTTCAACCAAAGGATATTTATATAAACTATGTAGGTGCGGTTATCGGTGCCCATTCAGGACCAGGGACACTAGCGATTTTCTTTTTAAATGACGAGCTTTAACACATACTCGCAATAGCATGTGGGAATGATAAGCTTACACTCGTTTGAAAGGAGCATCACCATGCCACACACTAGTGATAATGATAAAAAAGCAAAAGACAATAACGCAAAACGTCATGAAAAAAATATGATGCGCGAAAAAAATCGCCAAAAAGGCGAACGCCAATACTCTAAAAAAACAGATCATCTCTAAGTAATAAATGATTTATAAAAGGTGTTTCGCTGTGAAATATTTGCTAAATTGCAACTTGTGAATTCTTTTTAAAAAAATAGTGAAATGGAGCGGTAGACACTTGACTCCTGCGGGAAGTGAGGAAAGGCTGAGACCCCGCAGGCAAAGCCGAGGAGGCTCAGCTTCCTCCCCGGGGAATCTTGTGTCTGGAGCGCAATGGAACGAACCTGTTCTTACCTTTCTTATATAAAAATATACTATACCAAAGCAAAATGCCCCTCACAAATATATAAGGGGCTCTTCCTTATTTCAGCTTAAATTTACCAATCGTTTCATTTAAATCATCCGTTAATTCTCTCATTGTAACAACTTTACTTACAATTTTCTCAAACGTTGACAATTGTTCAGTTGTTGACGCGGAAATTTCCTCATTACCTGCTGCCGTTTCCTCAACAACTGCACTAATGCTCTCTACACTATTAAGAACCTTTTCCCCAAATTGTTTCGAAGAATTCATTCCCTCAACTAATGACGTCAAACGTATCATCATTTCATCCACTCGAACACCGATGTTATCAAAAGCCTCTGTTGTCGTATCCATTGAGCTCTTTTGTTCTTCAGCAATGGTCACACCCGCTTGAACAAATTGAGTAATTTCAGAAATGCCTTCTTTTATTTTTGTAACCATCTCAAAAATATGCTTTGTAGAGTTTGTAGATTCCTCTGCAAGCTTTCTCACCTCATCCGCCACAACAGCAAATCCTTTTCCAGCCTCACCTGCTCGTGCTGCCTCTATGGCAGCATTTAAAGCTAGTAAATTAGTTTGATCTGCGATACCTGAAACTGTTTTCGCCATATCTTCAATTTGAGCTGCATAAATCGTAAACGTTTTTGTGGCTTCATCAATTTTTTGAGTTGTATTTTGATTTTTAATCATTAATGAACGCTGAGTTTCAATGGCTTCTTGACCAGACGTAATTGCTGAAACAGCCTCGCTCCCAAAGGTAACAGATTCTTCAGATTTAGTCACGTTACCCTTAAACCCATTATCCATCTGTTCAATTAAAGAAACAGCATCTTGCAAATCATTTGAAATAGACTGTGTACCAATTGACATCTCATTTGTGGAAACTGCCACTTGATTTGTAATAGCAGCTAATCCCTTATTTTCTGTTTCTAAATCTTTAGCAAAGCCTTCAACATCCTTACTCACTGTTTCAACAGAAACTAGTAAGCTTCTTAACTGATCAACCATTTGCTCAAAAGATGTATTTAAAGCACCAAGCTCATCCTTGCCTTTGTACGTAATCGACTCTATAACAAGGTTTCCAGCTGCAATTTCCTCCGCATTCTTTGATAATGCCCTTAACGGACGGGTAATTGAATTTGTCATTCTAAGCGCAATGAACAAGCTGAGTACCACTAGAATGATACTTCCGATTACTGCTGAAACAATTACAAAGGAAATTTGTTTTTGTAGATTTTGTTGTAAAATAGCATATTGCTCATTTGCATATTCATTTAGTAGATGTATGTCATTTAAGATTCCATCTAAACGAACTGATTGACGTTTTGCTTCAGGACCAATCTTATCCTCAAGTGCCGTATTTGCTTCTACTTTCCACTGCTCATACTTAGTTATCGCCTTTTCCAATGTTTCTACACTATTACTGTGAGTGATCCCCTTTTTTAATTCAGCTAGTAATTTGTCACTTTCTGCTATACTAAGCAACACTTCTTCTTTTTGAGCGTCTGTTGCTGTAACCGAAAAATTATTTAACCCTTGCTTTGATGTGTTCAACTTACCTTGTAATTCTTCTATGTTTAATAAATTGGGAACTTCATCTTGAGTAGATGATTGAATAGACAGCATATTATAAATGATAAAAGCAATCATAAACAACGCTAATAGTAGTACACTGATTGAATTAATTAATAGCTTTTTCTTTATTGTCATGTTATCCTCCTAACTGCCACTTATGAGCTTTTCTTTCCACTCATCAATCGTTTGTTGTTGTTCTTCACTGAATGGTACGACTCTAAGTGGAGCCAAATCGATTCCATTATCTTTAATTCCTAACTCAATATGACCTTCAGAAATTTTCCCGTCTTTTATTAACTGCTCTGCTAATTGATACATAGCTGTATCAACCTTTTTCAGCATCGATGTGATAACAGCTTTCTCAGCATAAAAATATTGATCCGTGTCTACACCGATGGCCAATACTTTATTTGCCTGGGCCTCCTTTAACATACCAACACCAGTAAAACCAGCTGCCGCATATAAAACATCCACATCTTTTTGAATCATATCACGTGCAATCTGCGCTCCAAGCTGGTCGTTACCGAAGTCTCCTGCATATTTAACTTCCACAGTAATTGAAGGATTTACAGATTTTGCTCCCTCAATAAAGCCATCTTCAAACTTATTAATTAGTGGGACATCATCTCCACCTATAAAACCTAATTTATTTGATTTTGTCGCTAAAGCTGCAACTACACCTGTTAGAAAGCTTCCTTCATCTTCTTTAAATGTAATAGAGGTTACATTTTCAAGTTCAGAAACTGCATCAATTAAAATAAAGTGTTGATCAGGATATTTTTTAGCCACCTTCTCTAGGTCGGTTTGCACCATAAAACCTAAACCAACAATAATATCGTGATCTTCTTCAACTAATTCTGTTAAACCTTTTTCATACGTTTCTGATTCTTTAAGTTCTCTATAATCAAATAAAATTCCAAGCTCGTCTCGTGCTTTTGTTAATCCATTAAATGCCGAGTCACTAAAAGATTGATCTCCTAGTCCGACATCAGACAACATAATACCAATTTTCACCTTGTCATCAACTGAGCTCGCGGTCTCTTGCTGCGAACAACCAGCGGTGATGATCACAAAAACTAAAGCAAACAAGGCTGTTACATTCTTGATGAACATGTTAAAACCTCACTTTATCAATTTTATATCCATTACTTATATCGACAAATTCCGTCAATTTTCCACCCTATTTAGGATTTTTATATAAAAAAAGCTTTCACTCTTTTTCATTTAAGAGTGAAAGCTTTTTTAACTCGATTATTGATTATTTTCTTCTTCTTTAAAGTAAGTCCAGCCATCCTTTTGATAAACTCGATTATTTTTCATTAATAATCCTAAAGCTCGTTTAAATGCTCCCTTACTAAGATTAAAACGTTCTTTTATATCATCAGGATCACTTTTATCTGTAAATGGCATAGCACCGTTTCTGTCTTGCATATATGCATAGATTCTTTCCGCATCACTGCCTTGCGCTTCATGCTTTCGTGGCAATAAAGAAACATTGATTGTTCCATCTTCTTTTACATCAATGACCCTGCCGGTAACTGTCTCGCCTAATCTTGGCTCAACTTCACGTTGGGAGGAATGAATAAACCCTTTGTATCCTTCTTCTGTAAGAATGAACGATCCGGCAACAATCATTCGGTAAACTGTTCCTGTTACTTCCTTGTTGAATAAAGCTCGATCTGCATTCTTAAAGAATGGCTCAACAATTTCTTCTGTTGCTAGTCGTACAAAAAATCGGCCGTTTTTCGAAACCTTTAACGTACAATAAAGCTTGTCCCCTACATTTGGCCACACTTCACGTAAATATGGAAGATGATCTTTAGCTACTAATGCATCCTTGCTTAGTCCAATATCCACAAAAGCGCCCATATCCTCAACGATGTCCACCACTTCAACCCAGCCATATGTATCTTGGGTAATGAACGGCTTTTTCATTGTTGCGTAAAGGCGATCTTGTGCGTCAACACCAAAGAAAACCTCCACCTTTTCTCCTTCTTCAACTTCTCCGATCACTTCATTATTATGTAAAAGAACACGGTCTTTCCCATCTGTTAAAAAGTATCCGTAATCCACCTGCTCATCTATTGTTAGTGTTGCAAAAGTTCCTGGGATCATAAATAATATGTCCTGCCTTTCATCTTATGTTTTATACATTTCCGTATATATTGTAAGTAGATCCGCGGGTAGCCCCGAAGAGTCTCCTCGACAATTGATTCACACTTTTTAGGTAAAAGTTGTGATCATTGTTTTATTTTACTATAATCAACCTATATTATATACGCAATGGAGGATAATTATGGCGAAAGATAGTTCATTTGATATTGTATCAAAAGTTGAGTTTCCAGAAGTTACAAATGCAATCAATATCGCAATGAAAGAAATTGCAACAAGATATGACTTTAAAGGTAGCAAAAGCAATATCAGTCTAGAAAAAGAAGAGCTTGTTTTAGTTTCAGACGATGAATACAAACTAGAGCAGTTAAAAGATGTTCTTCTATCTAAGCTGATTAAGAGAAACGTACCGATTAAAAACATTTCTTATAAAAAGGTTGAAAATGCTTCTGGTGGCACTGTTCGTCAAAAAGCTGAATTGGTTTCAGGAATTGATAAAGATAACGCAAAGAAAATTAATACCATTATTAAAAACACTGGTCTTAAAGTAAAATCTCAAATTCAAGACGACCAAATCCGTGTAACCGGAAAAAGCCGTGATGAGCTTCAGCAAATTATTGCAGCAATCAAAGGTGCTGATTTACCAATTGATGTTCAATTCATCAACTACCGCTAATTAACCGCATAGTTACATATTATAAGTCAGGCCACCAACAACAGCCTGACTTTTCTACTATTATACGCATATTCCCACGATCTCATCATATGCTCTAACTGTCATCGTCTGGAAACACTCACCAAAACTTCCATCTAAAAAAAGCATCACAGACTATTAATTTTAGACAAATCATCATTTTACTATTGATATTTTTCGCAATATTAGATAAATTAGTTGTAATCCTTTTAATACGTTAAAGTTATTAAGAAAATTTCATATCTTATCAAGAGAAGCTGAGGGACTGGCCCGATGAAGCTTCAGCAACCGGTCCATAACGAGTGAAGTCTGGTTTACTTGATTGACTAAATTTAGAACATAACCCTAAGTCATTTTCTTTTAGCACAGAAAAATAAATAAAAATGACTCGAATAAAGCGCTTTTGTTTGTTCGAAGCATTTTTATTTATTTTTCCAAGGCTTGCCAAGCAAGCCGCTGCAAGCGAAAGCTTGCCGTGCTAAAAGAAAACATCCAACACAAAGTTAGAGCTTCTAATCTATGATAGTCTCTATCAAAAACCGTCAATCAAATTCTAAAACCACCCACCAAGACTTCTGCGAGTGCCAAGGTGCTAATTCCAGCAAGCATATTCAACATGCTTGGAAGATAAGGGAAGCTTATGATTATACAGCCTTCTCAACAAGAAGGCTTTTTTTATTAGTATAAATATGATCAATACTCAACTAGATCGGGGGCTCTTATTTATGAATTTTTTAGAAGATTTAAAAAGTAAAATTTTAATTGCTGACGGTGCAATGGGAACAATGCTTTACTCTCACGGAGTAGATCGCTGCTTTGAAGAATTAAACCTTTCTAAGCCTGAAGATGTGCTTGCTGTACACCAAGCCTATATTGAGGCAGGCGCTAACCTCATCCAAACGAATACATATGGGGCAAACGATATCAAATTGTCTCGTTACGGGTTAGAGGACGACATTAGACAAATCAATAAAAAAGCGATAGAAATTGCAAAAAAAGCTGCAAAAGAGTCAACCTATGTTTTTGGAACAATCGGAGGAATCCGTACCTTTAAAAAGAGTGCTCATAGTATTGAAGAAATTAAACGTAATTTTAGAGAGCAACTCTATCTTTTGCTAAATGAAGATGTGGACGGTCTACTACTCGAAACATTCTATGACTTAGAAGAAATGAAAACTGTTCTTTCAATTGCTCGAAAAGAAACAAATAAACCGATCATTGCAAATGTATCACTCCATGAAGCTGGTGTATTACAGGACGGTACTTCATTAACAGACGGATTTTCTATCTTAGAAGAACTCGGAGCAAACGTAATTGGCTTAAACTGCCGTTTAGGTCCACATCACATGATTCAATCTCTAGAAGAAGTACCTATTCCTGAGAAGGCTTTTCTATCTGTTTTTCCTAATAGCAGCTTACCTGCATTAAATGAGGGTCGTCTTGTCTATGAATCTGATGAAACTTACTTTAAGGAAAGCGCCCTAAAATTTAGAGAACAAGGTGTTAGATTAATAGGCGGGTGCTGTGGTACAACACCAAACCATATTAAAGCAATGGCTGAGGCAATAGCTAATTTAGCCCCTGTACAAACAAAGCAAGTAAAAGTCGCGAAAAAATCGGCAATTGAAGTTCAAGATCAAAAGGTAAACTCCCTCCCACCACTTGAGGAGATTGTGAGAGAAAAGCGCTCGGTTATTGTTGAGCTTGATCCTCCTAAAAAGCTTGGAATGGATAAATTTTTAGAAGGAGCACAAGCACTGCATGATGCAGGAATTGATGCATTAACACTAGCCGATAATTCATTAGCATCCCCTCGTATTAGTAATCTAGCAGCAGGGATTCTAGCAAAAGAAAAAACAGGTGCAAGAACACTAATTCATATTACTTGTCGTGACCGCAATTTAATTGGCTTACAATCTCATTTAATGGGGTTACATTCACTTGGTATGAGTGATGTATTAGCTATCACTGGAGATCCATCTAAAATTGGCGATTTCCCGGGAGCTACATCTGTTTATGATGTTTCATCATTTGATTTAATCAGCTTAATTAAACAATTTAACGAGGGTGTATCTTATTCAGGGAAGCCACTTGGTCAGAAAACAAATTTCTCTGTAGCAGCTGCTTTTAACCCTAACGTACGTCATCTTGATAAGGCTGTTTTAAGACTTGAAAAGAAAATTGCTCATGGTGCGGATTACTTTATTTCACAGCCTTTATACTCAAGTCAACAAATTATCGATGTTTATAATGAAACCAGAAATTTACAAGCTCCAATTTATATCGGCATTATGCCATTAACATCTAGCCGTAATGCAGAATTCATTCACAATGAAATTCCAGGCATTAAGCTTTCTGATTCTATTCGCGAAAAAATGGCGAATGCTGGAAATGACAAGGAAAAGGCTCGTCAAGAAGGCCTGGCCATTGCGAAGGATTTAATTGATACAGCATTTGACTTATTTAATGGAATTTATTTAATTACCCCATTTTTACAATATGACCTGACAGTGGAGTTAACAAATTACATCCATGAAAAGGAAAAACAGCGAGCTGAAAGGAAGATTACCCATGTCTAGCATAAAAAAAGAACTGGAAAAACGAATACTTGTACTCGATGGCGCTATGGGTACAATGATTCAAGCTGCAAACCTAACAGCTGAAGACTTTGGTGGCGAAGAATATGATGGATGTAATGAATACTTAACACTCACTTCGCCTAAAACAATTCAAGACATTCATGAAGCCTATTTAGAAGCAGGCTCAGACATTATCTCAACAAATACGTTCGGTGCTACAAGCCTTGTTCTAGACGAATATGACCTTGGTCATCTAGCATTAGAAGTTAACATTGAATCTGCAAAAATCGCAAAACGTGCTGCTGAGAAATTTTCAACAGCTGAAAAACCACGATATGTTGCAGGAGCAATGGGACCTACAACAAAAACTCTATCTGTTACCGGTGGAACAACGTTTGATACATTAGTAGAAAATTATGAAGAACAAGCAAGAGGGTTAATTCTAGGAGGAGCTGATTTGCTTCTTCTAGAAACAAGTCAAGATATGCTAAACGTAAAAGCAGGTTTCCTTGGCATTCAACAAGCGTTTGTAAACACTGGTAAAGAAATACCTCTTATGGTCTCGGGAACAATTGAACCTATGGGTACTACCTTAGCAGGACAGGATATTGAAGCCTTTTATGTTTCTCTTGAGCATATGAAACCAATTTCAGTTGGATTAAACTGTGCGACAGGTCCAGAATTTATGACAGACCATATCCGTACATTATCAGGCTTAGCAAACACTGCAGTTAGCTGTTATCCAAATGCAGGATTACCTGATGAAGAAGGAAACTATCATGAATCACCAGAATCATTAGCAAAGAAATTAGTTGCTTTTGCAGAGCAAGGCTGGCTTAACCTTGTTGGTGGTTGCTGTGGAACTACTCCTGATCATATTCGTGCTATTACTGAAGCTGTTTCAACAGTCTCCCCTCGTAAAATGGAAGAGATTTCAAACGGTCACACCGTTTCTGGTATTGACGCCCTTATTTATGAAGAAGGAATGCGTCCCCTATTTGTTGGTGAACGGACAAACGTTATTGGTTCAAGAAAATTCAAACGCCTTATTGCTGAAGGTAAGATTGAAGAAGCATCGGAAATTGCTAGAGCACAAGTGAAAAATGGTGCACATGTAATTGATATCTGTTTAGCTGACCCTGACAGAGACGAGCTAGAAGATATGGAAGTATTCATCCCAGAGGTTGTGAAGAAGGTTAAAGCTCCTCTTGTTATTGACTCAACAGATGAAAAAGTTATTGAAATAGCATTAAAATATTCGCAAGGAAAAGCCATCATTAACTCAATTAACCTTGAAGATGGTGAAGAACGATTTGATGCAATCGTCCCTCTTGTCAAAAAGTACGGTGGTTCATTAGTTGTTGGAACAATTGATGAAGTTGGAATGGCATTAACAGCTGAAAAGAAACTCGAGGTAGCTATCCGCTCTCATGATCTTTTAGTGAAAAAGCATGGACTAAAAGCCAGTGACTTAATTTTTGATCCGCTCGTCTTCCCAGTTGGAACTGGTGATGAGCAGTACATTGGTTCTGCTAATGAAACAGTTCGCGGTATTCAGCTCATTAAAGAAAAATTACCTGAATGCTTAACAATCCTTGGAGTAAGTAACGTTTCCTTTGGTCTTCCTCCTGTCGGTCGTGAAGTATTAAATGCTGTTTATCTCTATCACTGTACACAAGCAGGCCTAGATTACGCGATCGTTAATACAGAAAAACTAGAGCGTTTCGCCTCTATTCCTAAAGAAGAAATCGAAATGGCAGAAAATCTTTTATTTAAAACAACAGATGAGTCGCTTGCGAAATTCACTGCCTTTTATCGTGGAAAGAAAAAAGAAGACAAAAAACCTGTCCAAAATCTTTCATTAGAAGAAAGACTAGCAAACTATATAGTAGAAGGAACAAAAGAAGGCCTTATTCCTGACTTAGAGTTGGCTCTTAAGAAATATCCAGAACCTCTTGATATTATTAATGGACCTTTAATGACGGGTATGGCCGAGGTTGGTGTACTTTTTAACGATAATCAGCTTATCGTTGCCGAGGTATTACAAAGCGCCGAAGTGATGAAGGCCTCTGTTTCTTACCTAGAGCAGTTCATGGAAAAACGTGATGACAGCGGAAAAGGAAAAATCCTTCTTGCCACTGTTAAGGGTGATGTTCATGATATCGGAAAAAACCTTGTTGATATTATTTTAAGTAATAACGGTTATAGAGTAGTTGATCTTGGAATTAAAGTAACACCTCAAACACTTATTCAAGCTGTGAAAGATGAAAAGCCGGATCTAATTGGTTTATCTGGTTTACTTGTTAAATCAGCTCAGCAAATGGTGATTACAGCACAAGATCTGCATAAAGCAAACTGTGACCTTCCGATTTTAGTTGGTGGAGCAGCTCTTTCTAGAAAGTTTACAAGAATGAAGATAGCTCCTGAATACAACGGTCCTGTTGTTTATGCAAAAGACGCAATGGATGGTTTATCGCTTGCTAATCAATTACGAACTTCACCTGAATTATTTGCTCAAAAAGAAGCAGCAGTTGCAGAAGAAACAAAAACGAAAGCTGCTCCGTCTCAGGCTGTGACTGATTTATTAATCAAACGCGGAAATCTAAGTGAAGCACCAATTTTCACTCCTAATGATACGAAACGACATATTATTAGAGACATTGACTTATCGCAAATCATCCCTTATGTGAATATGCAAATGCTCATTGGTCATCACCTTGGCTTAAAAGGAAAAATTAAAGAATTAGTGAAGAAAAAGGATCCAAAAGCACTTGAGCTTGTTGAGCTCATCCAGGAGCTCCTTAAGGATGGTGCAAAGCAAAAATGGTTTAAGCCAGCTGCTGTGTATCAGTTCTTCCCTTCCTATAGTGAAGGAAACAAGCTACACATTTTGAATCCGGACAATACCGATTCTATTTTACAAACGTATGATTTTCCAAGACAGGAAAAGGTGCCACATCGTTGTATTTCTGACTATGTGCGTCCTAAGCAGGATAATGGGTTTGATTATGTAGCCATGTTTGCTGTAACAGCAGGCAGTCAAATTCGTGAACTAGCACAAGGCTTTAAAGAACAAGGCGACTATTTAAAGAGCCATGCTGTTCAAGCCCTTGCTCTTGAGCTTGCAGAAGGATTAGCTGAACGAACTCACCAATTAATTCGTGACCGTTGGGGCTTCCCTGATGCACCTGACTTTACAATGGATCAACGTTTTTCAGCTAAATATCAAGGTCAACGCTTTTCATTTGGATATCCAGCTTGCCCAGACCTTGAAGACCAAGAAAAGCTATTCAAAGCGCTCCGACCAGAAGATATCGGAATTCAATTAACAGACGGCTTCATGATGGAACCAGAGGCTTCTGTTACCGCAATAGTCGTGTCTCATCCGGAAGCGAAATATTTTAATGTTATGTAGTTTGATATTTAAAGCCCTGAAACTAATTTGTTTTAGGGCTTTAAACTTTATTTAGCCGCAGCTTGAGGTAAATCTATTAACTTTCATTAAAAATCTATCAACTTCTTCTTAGAATCTATCAACTATTATCGAAAATCTATCAACTTTATTTAAAAATCGATCATCTAACAAATTCCGAGAAATTTCCGGAGTTTATTTCGTACAAATTTTGACCATCTTTAACTGATCACACTACTTTCTTGCAACTTCACACGCTATTTTTGCTAATACAACTATCTATTTTGCAGCCATTATTATTTTATTTGATACTTTCCCCATATTTTTGCAACTTCTATTGATTTAAGACTTTTTTGCTAGAAAAACTCATCCTTTTGACCGACCACAATTAAATGCTAAAAAGATATACTTGGTCTATACAAAAAATTACTCCCCATTGAAGGGGTAACTAGCAAGCTTCTTAATCCTAATACAATTAAGATATTTTTATATAAACTTATTATTTGACACATCTTTCATAATTGATTAGAATCAACTATGTTATTTAGTATGCACAACAACTATTCTTATATTAATAAATACCTAAGTAATGGTTGATATTTATCACAAAACAGTTGCTATAGCAACATCTTTAAGTAAATATATTAGGAGGAATTATTATGTCAAACGTATTATTTATTAAAGCAAATTCACGCCCTACTGAACAGGCTGTAAGTGTTCAATTATATGAGGCTTTTTTACAAAGCTATAAAGAATCTCATCCTGAAGATACAGTTACAGAGCTTGATCTTTTCCAAGAAAACTTACCTTACTATGGAGTAGACATGATTAACGGAATGTTCAAACGTGGTAAAGGAATGGAATTAACATCAGAAGAAGAACTTGCAGCAAATACAGTTCAAAAATATTTGGATCAATTCCTTGCAGCAGATAAAGTTGTTTTCGCCTTCCCACTTTGGAACTTCTCAGTTCCTGCTGTTCTTCACACGTACATGGATTACTTATGTCAGGCAGGAACAACATTCAAATATACAGCAGAAGGTCCAGTGGGATTATTAGCTGATAAAAAAGTTGTCCTTTTAAATGCACGTGGTGGCGTTTATTCTGAAGGTCCTGCTGCGTCAAAAGAAATGTCAGTTAACTATGTAAAAACACTTTTAGATTTCTTTGGTATTAAAGAAACAACAGACGTAATAGTTGAAGGTCATAACCAATTCCCTGACCGTACGAACGAAATTATTGAAGCTGGTATTCAAAAAGCTGCATCTGTTGCTACTCAATTCTAATCAAGCCATTTTTGATCTGGAATATAACACTTGAAAAAGATAAATACTAAGTAAGTGTTAGATAAGTAACACAAAACTGCAGTGCGGAGGGATTTCCTTGACAATTCTTAGCATGATCATTAACTTATTAATTAGGTTTTATAGAGGGCTATTCACTATTAGTAGAGAAGTTTCAAAACTATCATACAGAATGAATGTACCTTCTTTCGTTTAAGAATAAACAAGAAAAACCCATGCATTTGCAAAGAAAGCGAGCACATTACTGCTCGCTTTTTCATTTACTTTTTCCTAGCTAAAGCAGCTCGGTCATCTACAGTTGGTGGTTGTTCAAACCAACCGTTTTTTATTAATATATTTGCCCCATCTTCAGCATAAATCCCTATTTCAGCAAGTAATCTCATGTATTTTAAAATAACGTCTTTTCTTTGGCAAGTTGATAAGGCTGTACCATAATAGCCTACTGTTACTGAAACTAATGACACGATATGGAACAGCATAAGTTTGTCAGAAAATGGAGAGACAATGGTATTAGATACTTCAGACGTCCAATTTCTTGGTGATGGCAAATTATCTTCTGTTAAAATTTGTGTGAAAACATCATTATGCTTTTTGCATATATTTGCCCCTCTTTGAAAATATTCTCTTACTTCTTTTGAGTGACAAACTTGGCTAAAACCAATTTCTAAATCAATTTTCACAATCGTTTTTTGCATATTGTAATAAATATTTCCTACTTCAATTCCGTTTAAAGGTCTCTTTTTTGTAAACCAGCCGCCCAAATAATTTTGCTTATCCACAACATCTGTTTCATGCGGAGCATTAATGTATGGTGGTCGACTAAATACACCTTTATGTAGCATTAATTCAATTATTTTATCATATAAAGTTGTAGCCTCTTGATTACATTTTATGAAATAATCTCTTTGGTCAGCTCTCACCGATGTTCCAACCGCTAGTGAATAGCTATTCATTCCATGGAGGGTCATCACGTAGAGATACTGCATCATGAAGTTATTTGAAAACAATGGTGGTGCATTAAGGTTAATATCTTCCTCTGTAAAGCCTTTTGGTAGAGGATACTCTTCCTTTTTTAATAATTCCTTCACTTTTTCCACATGTGTTTTAGATAAGTTCAATGCAAATTCTAGGATTGATTTTACTTCGTCGTCCTTTACCGTCTTAATAAAATAAGTTAAAACACAAACCGACATACTATCATTCATATATTGACCCCAAAGTGCAGTAATCTCAGGCCCAGTTAATCGAACATTTTGAGTCATAATAACCTCCTTTCCTCAGATTATTTGTTAAGTGATTATTTTTCATTCATTATCCTCCGTACTTGACATTTTCCACATCAAATTGACAAGATCGTGCTATAACTCTAAACTTATGAATAGACATATTTAGTAAATTATAGGAGCCGTATAAATGACACTTTCTTTAAACGACTATATTAGTATTTTCATTCACCAAACTGACTTGGAATTAACCAGTTATGTTAAAAATAAATTATCACCCTTTAATATTGCTCCCGAGCAAAACTTAATTATGATGTTACTTTGGGAACATGACGGACGTAGTCAAAATGAAATTGCAACCAAGTTGAATAAAGATAAAACCAACATTGCGAGAATGTCATACGGCCTTGAACAAAAAGGCTTTATAAAAAGAAGAATGTGTCCAAATGACCGCCGAGTTCAACGGTTATATTTAACTGATAGTGGACTCAAGCTTAAAAAGCATATTATTCCAATTGCTGAACAGTTTAACACTCTTGTGTGTCAAAATATCACCACCGAAGAGCTCGATCAGCTTAGAAAAATCCTCCTAAAAATGCGCGCAAATTTAATATGATGCTTTAGAAACCTGATGAAGGTTTCTTTTTATTTTGTTTACCTTCTTTTCTAATCGGGAATATCAATACCACTTCAACAACATACTTTTCAGCTTTCTTCACATAATATGACAGGATAAAAGATGAGGAGGTAATTTATTTGAGCAATAATCAAAATCAACAAAAGCAAACAATGCCACCACAGCATCAAGATGTACAACCTGGTCATGAGGATATGATGAATCCACAACCAAAATTTGATGATACTTCTTATACAGGAAGTGGCAAACTGAACAATAAAGTAGCGATCATCACTGGTGGAGATAGTGGAATTGGACGAGCCGTTGCCGTGTTTTTTGCAAAAGAAGGTGCAAATGTTGTAATTTCTTACTTAGATGAACAAAAAGATGCAGAAGAAACGCAAAAGCATGTTGAAGCACAAGGTCAAAAATGCTTACTTGTAGCCGGTGATATCGGAGATGAGTCTGTTTGTCAGCAAATTGTTTCAAAAACAATGGATACATTTGGACAACTCGACATTGTGGTTAATAATGCAGCTGAACAACATCCACAAAAAAGCATTGAAGATATAACAAGCGAACAATTAGAAAGAACATTTAAAACAAATATTTTCTCGTTTTTCTATTTAACAAAAGCTGCTCTTCCTCATTTAAAGAAAGGCAGTGCAATTGTTAACACCTCTTCTGTAACGGCATACGCAGGAAACGAACAACTTCTTGATTATTCTGCCACAAAAGGTGCAATTACGACCTTTACAAGATCACTTGCACTTTCACTTGCAGGAAAAGGAATTAGAGTAAACGGTGTTGCACCAGGTCCTATTTGGACGCCACTCATTCCTTCAACCTTCCCTGCTGATCAGGTTGCAACATTTGGCTCAAACGTACCAATGAAGCGACCAGGCCAACCTGAGGAACTTGCTCCTGCTTATGTATTTTTAGCAAGTGACGATTCTTCCTACATGTCTGGTCAAATGATCCATGTTAATGGTGGGAAAATTGTTAATGGGTAATTAATTAAAAAGGCTGAAGTACAAATTACGAATTAACATTGCCTTTCGTATAGTAATTCGCACGCAATTTGGCAAGTAAATAAGCAAATAAAAATGCTTGGAGACATTATATATGCTCCAAGCATTTTTATACCAAAATAACCCGATTAAGCGATTTACAAATTTTAAAAATCGCCAGGAAATAGCTACTAAAATAAGCGGAGAAACTCCTCTTATTGAGGAAATAGCACAAAAAAAAGATTAAATAGATGGAATGATTCCGCCTATTTAATCAAAAAAGATGAAATTGGACCATTTTCCTTTACTTAACCGGAAAAACTTCGCTTAAATCCCCCAAACCGAGCTCCATACTTCAGTCTAAACGGAAAAACTCCGCTTATTTCTTACGATTAGTCAAGCGTATTTCAGTTAATTCGTTTATATTTTTTTATTAGATGTATTTGGGAGGGGTACCCCTCCCAAATACATCTAAATTTTCCCATGACAAAAAGACCTCACGATATTCTTTTTTTCGAAAGGTCAGTGTGCTATA
>NZ_JBLUOI010000010.1:0-8579 GCF_048059995.1 Metabacillus sp. YM-086
TATAACCAGCAAAACCAAGTATAAGAACTAGAAGGAAGAAAAACCCTCTAACAAATTTCTTTTTCTTTTTTTTCTTTCTATGACGATCTTGTCTTTTATTCATCGTTTATCCTCTTTCGTAATAGATAGTAGATTACTAATAAGTAATTGTATCATTTTTTTCTTATTTTGAAAGTTAAATTTAAGGCACATTTGGGAATTTTAAACAAATATTACCCTTGTATTCTATTTGGTTTGTCTATAGACTTAAATTTAATGATTTTATCGTAGATTTATATAGTAGAAGAAAACGGTATTGGAGGGTATTTTTTTGAAGAAGCAGCTATTATTTTTCCTGGCACTTGTGGTTTGTTTTGCGATCATTCCACAACATTCAAATGCAGCCAGTCAACTGAATGGCTTTGATTCTATGAAACAAATTAGTGATGGAAACCAGATCATCCTTGTGAATAACAATGGTGGTATCGGTGCTGTTGTCACAACATATGAAAAAATAAACGGCGAGTGGAGAAAAGCTCTTCCAACTATGTCGGCCGTCGTTGGTAAAAGCGGTATTTCGACTAAGCAAAAAGAAGGTGACGGAATTACACCAACTGGAGTGTACTCTCTTGGCACCGCTTTTGGCTGGGGTGAAAAGCCAAATGGTGTGAAGCTCCCATTCCGATCTACCACAGCAAATGATTATTGGATTGATGACCCAGCTTCACCTGATTACAACAAATGGGTCACTTATAACGGAAACCCTACTACACGTTGGAATTCCTATGAAATTTTAAAACAGCCTCTTTACAAATATGCAGTAGCGATTAACTACAATACGAACCCGATAGTGAAAGGAAAAGGAAGTGCAATTTTCTTACATGTTTGGAGAAACTCAACAAGTCCAACAGCAGGTTGTGTTGCTCTTGCAGAAGAAAATGTTAAGAAGCTTTTAACATGGATTGATCCTGAGAAAAAGCCGATAGTTGTGATTGGAAAGACAAGTCAAATTAACAGTCTATTAAATGATCATGCTGAAGAAGCAGCAAGTCAAGCTGTAGCAGATGCTCAAATAAAGGCCAATAAGCTAAGAGGGAAATACGTTGCATCTTCTATAGAAGAAGTAACACTTTCTCCACAATTTAGTTCAAATTATTCAGCTGCGAAAACAGCTATATTAAACGCACAAGTAAAAATCAATCTCCTTCAAAGTGCTAAAAAACATGAGCTACAACAAGGGCTAGATGCAGTTAAACCCTATCAAATACGATCGGCTCAATTCATTGATGCTATTAATTTTGGAAAAAATGAAGTAGAATCTACGAGAAACAACGTCTATGAGTTTGTACAAAATGATTCATTTACTCCTGAACTTGTTGAATACTACCATCTATTATCTGCGAAAATTAAGAAGGAAGAGCTCATAATAGGGAAGGTTTATGGAAGTGAAACACGCAAATACATGGCTGAGGCACTTGTAAAGCAAGCAAAAATTGTTCGAGAAACGGTTATTTATGAAGTTTCCATCTATGAGTTATTGAACAAAATCAATCACCTCATCTCTCAAAGCGATCAAACAACTGCTTTAAGGGAACTAGAAAAACTCGATCGGTTAAAAATTCGCGCAGTTGAAATTAAGGAAGCAGGAAATAAGCTTTACCCTGGAAAATACCCAGATCTGCCAGGTATGAAGTTTTTCTTAGAAACTTATGAAGCAGAAACGAGAAGCAAATTAAATTAGTTAAAAAGGTAAGGGCAGCCCTCTTCTAGGCTGCCCTACTTTAATTAATAATTATCTTTATTTTCTAAATACCAATCATAGAAAACACTTGGGATTTTATTTTCAGAATCAGCATGAAAAACAGTGAAGGTGTAGCCACAGGATCCTACATAATACCAATATGAATCTTCAGGGAACGAGGAAGGTACATAGCCTTGGCAAGCAGAAGAAGCATCCGCATGCCAAACAGCTCCATTTTCAGTTGAAAAGTAATCAATTGCCTTCACAATGTTAGTTGCCCATTCTCTAACAGCTTCATCATTTCCCTTTGCGTTGATTTCATCTAATTTTTCTAAGGTAGTTCTTGGGAAATAGCTTAAGAAAAAGCCGAAACTGTCTTCACCGAGTTGATCCATCGTCCATCCTTTTAGCTCAAGTAAATTACCTTCATCATTGATGTAAACATGATTCAAGTAAACTAAAAAGTCGTGAATGGTCCCTATGTCAGATGGTACGATTTCTTCACTTGTATTCGCGTTAAGCCTCTCAACAATATAGCTTTCCCACCAATGTAAAGAACGATTGATGGATGTTGGTAGGCTGTCGTATCCTCCAGCTTCTTTTATTTGCTTTGCTCTTTTTTGTAGCCTTTCAAGCTTTGCGTAATCACTTTCCGCTTCAGCTAATTGATTTAAGTCAAAGCGTTTATCAATGATATATAACAATCTTATTTGAGAAATTTCATAAATTACACGTTCTTTTGCTATTTTAGCCGGACGAACATACGTCGTATTTAAGTATTTTCTGTTTGAAGAACCTGATACTTTTCCAATTAGTAACTCTGTATTGCGAATTTTTTTCGTAAACGCATCATATTGAGCATCTACATTATATAAATTTCCAGAGTTTATATAGCTATTAAACTTTGACAATTCCTTTTTCAATTCTTCTCCCGCACTCACTGCACGCTGATAATTTGAGTTAGATGCAGCATATGTACCTGTGGCTGGTATCATAAGCACAAAAGCAAAGATGAGAGATAGAATACCATTGAATCTTTTCATTTTGAACGCTCCTTTTATTAATATGCTAAACCATTTTACCATTAAATAACAAAAGGGTGAGTGTAACATTTTTACCATTTTTATTCCTGATTTTATAGAACAAAAAGCCCCACAATCTATTGTGGGGACTTAAAATTAATTCACAACTGTAATAGTTTTCAAGACATTTAGACCATTTTCATCGACATAATACTCTAGTGTTACATTACTACCTTCTTTAATAGAATCAAAGTCAACTTCTGTTTCTAGCGTTTGGAAGATCATAGGTCCGTGATCCGCATGGTCAACTTCAATGCTATGTGTATCAACTTGTCCATTGTAGACACCTTCTAGACTTTCAGTGCTCACTTGTTCAGAATCTACCGCAGGTTCTTCCGTTGCTTCTTCCCCTTCAGCCTCTTGCGTTACTTCTGCTGTTTCTTCTTGAGGTTCTTCTGTTTCATTTACTTCTTCAGTTGCTTCAGTTGTTTCATTTTCTTCTATTGTATTTTCTTCAGTTGATCCATTCTCGCTTTGTTTTACATCCGTACCACATCCCGCAAGGAAAATGGAGGTTAAAAGAAATAAAACAGCTAACATTCTCATTATGATCACCTCATTATACTTATTAAGAATATGATATCAACAATGTCGAAATTGGTCAAAATTAATAAAGTACTAAAAATCATTCAAAAGCAGTTGATAAATAAACGTTTGATTAAGATGTTAATCGTAAAAAACCCTCTATGAATCTCTCATAGAGGGCCTAAGAACCTTATTGAAGTGTTAACTTATATGGTGAAATGCTAGCATTACCATTTTTATCTTCTACTTTAAAGAAGTAAGTACCTTTTTTCAGGTTTACATAAAATTCTTCAGAATCTCCTTTTCCATAAAGATCCTTTTTCAGAATTTGCTTTCCGTTTGCCTCGTAAAGGCTGATTACACCATCTATATCCGTTGGTACATCTAGTGATACTTTATATTTCTGTTTTGCGTTTGGAATTACAAGCTTATAGTAATCAACATCACCTTTACCAGTTGATGGATTTAAGTAGCCTGTACCCGTTAATTTCCCACTTTTGTCTTTGCTTAGTGAAATTGGTTTTGATGGAACATTATTTTTAATGACAGATCCTTTGTCTTCATCCACTTTATTCCCTGAAGCGAATGTAAACTTGTAATCTTTGAATGACGCTGTTCCATAGTAATCAAACAAGACAACAAAATAACCTTTTCCTTTTGATGCATGGAATGATCCACGTTCTTCATCACCAGAGAAACCGAAGTCTGTAATTGTTAATTTCCCTTCTTCTTCAACGTCTAATTCTCCATCTCCATCTGTGTCCTCGATTACAAACACAACTGGATCTAATTCTCTTTGAATTTGTTTAGGATATTTACTATTTGTCTTACTTTCCACTGGTTGTACTTGATATCCGTAAATACCATTTGAATCCGGTGTGAAGTAGAACATGTCCATATCTTGCTCTGTTGAGAAGTTACCAGTGATCGTTCCTGGCTTTAACTCTGTAGCTTCTGCATAAACATCGTTTGATTCTTGCTTATCAACTGGTGATTCAGCAACAAACTTGGCAGAGAACGTGTACTCGTTAAAGTTTGGACGATAATTCGGATCTGCTAACTTAATATAGTATGTTTGACCAGCTTTTAATCCTACATACGTTTTCTCATTCATTGATATTCCAACCATATCAAAGTATAGATTAGACGCTAGCATAATAAAGCTACCTGTTTCAGGATCTTGCTGATAAATTTCAATTCCAGCTTCTGCTCCATTGCCATCATAAGAAACTTCATATAATCCTGTTTTGTCTAGCTCAACAGAATACCAGTCTTCATCACCGCTATATTGGAAATAGCCTGTTTTTTCTTCATTCAATGTGTATGGCATTGCTATCTCAGGGACAAGTGAATAATAATCTTCTTGACCTCCCATTAGTAATGCCAATAAATCTTCTAAAATACCATTTCGGATACTATCTTTTGTTCTATATGCTTGTTCCACGTATTCCTCTGTTACTTCCTCTGAATAGTCATATGAAGCTTCAGGGAACTGATCTTCGTCAGCTGGTAATACAACTTTATCAGCTGTTACTTGATAAGGGATGTTTGAGGAAAACCCTCTTGTTAAATCTAGCTCTTGACCATAATATCCCCACATTAACAATTCAGATAATGGGTTATTTGTTACTTCAAGAATATAAGTAGCTCCAGGCATACCAGTAAATGTGAATGATTCACCTTGTCCATATCCTTTGTTATTAACAACATCGTAAAGCATCTTTTCTTCGATTACTTCCCCGTCCATCTCAAATTTCTCAACCATATAAAGATTTAGGGTAACGTCAATTCCAGGAACACCTGTTGAACTAAATTCGTATGTTTCTGAACTATCACTGTTTTCAGGAATAGAGAACGTGAAAAAGTCACTATCACCGATCGCTAATGGATCAACAGGAACTTCTTCTTCAGCTGGTGTTTCTTCTTCTGAAACGGGTGGTGTTGCTTCAGTGAAATATAGGTTACCTGATTTGTATGGGAACTTTGTAATAGAAGCCATATTTTCTTCAGACAATCCATCTTCTTGTAACTCAGCTACTTTTTCAACCGTTAATGTGTATGTTTGTTTTGCTGATTCACTATATTTTTTCAATGCATCTTTAACGCCAATAACAACTGTTCCTGCTTCTGGAGCTTTGTATAAAGAAGCCTCTGTTGCACCAACTGTTACATCGTTTACTGTTAGCTTTTCAGCTGCTGCTTCTGTTTCTCCTTCCGGGAAGAAATAAAGCTCATATTCATAGTCATTCGTCTTTTTATAAGGATCTAAGCTTACTTGTACATATTCACCCTCATTTACAGACAATTGATAGTAATCTGTTTGATAAAGCTTCGTAATAGCTCCTTTTTGAACAGATTTTCCTTCACCATCAAGTGTTTTTGCTTTTTCTACTAATTGATCTTCAGATACTTTTTCTACCGCTGGTATTTTTGAAGTATCATATTTTAAAGCATTAATAGGATTGATTAAACCAAATCCATAAGTAGTATCATAGCCTCTGCTACCTAAATCTGTTGCAGTAGTATTTAAAATATACTGAACTTGTTGTGGTGTTAATTTAGGATTTTTCGATAAAAGTAATGAAACTGTCCCAGCTACCACAGGTGAAGCCATTGAAGTTCCATCAAGCTTCATAAATGTTGAACCGCGTTCTGCATCATAAGCTGAGCTATAGATGTCTTGACCTGGTGCAACTACATCAACAGATGAACCATAAGTTGAGAATTCAGCTAGCTGATTTTCTTCATTCGTTGCCCCAACGCTAATAACACCATTGAATGACGCTGGATATTCTAGCATTTCAGAGCCGCTATTACCTGCTGCTGCAACAACTGTAATATTTGCTTCAATTGCTTTATCAATTGCTTCTTTAATAATTGGAGAAGGAACTGTTGATCCAAGGCTTAGGTTAATAACTTGTACCTTTTGTTTAACCGCCTCTAAAATTCCTTCTGCAACAGAATAATCACTTGCAAACATTGAGCGATTAAATACATCAATCGATACGATTTGAACATTTGGGTTAACTCCATAGCCACCCACTTCATTGTTCTTCTCAGCAGCAATAATTCCAGCTACATGTGTACCATGTAAATCTGTTGCACCCTTTTTCATAGGATCCATAACATTATAGTTATAAACGATCTTATTCTTTAATTCAGGATGATTTGCATCAACACCCGTATCAACTACGGCTACTTTTACTTTGTTTTTACCTGCTAATTTTGTTGCATCATCAATTTTAAGATTATCTAAATGATACATCTCAGATCTCTTTTGGTCCGGTAAACCAAGCTTAGAGATTTTAGCACTCTTAGAAACCGATTGAACATCAGCACGTTTCATATAATCCGCTGCAATCTTATCAAGGTTCTTCTTATTCGTTACACGAACAACATCATATTGAAGACTGCTTACTTTCTTCACTAAAGTTGTACCCATTTTTTTATGAGTATTAGAGGAAATTCCCTTTTTGTACTTAACGACTAAAAGGTCCTCATAGTACACGTCCTCTTCACCTTTAGACGTTGAAACTGATTGTACACTTGAATTCTTAAATCCAAGCTTGCTTAATGCTTCGTTATAACTCTTTTGTGCTTGCTCTGGCTGACTCGTCGCATAACTTACCTGACTTTGTCCCACAGAGGAAAAAGTCAAAGCTAAAGCAAATGCCATAACGCCTGCTTTCTTAAAACTTTTCATGTGCCTACCCACTTTCTTTTTTAATACGTCCACTTATTACTTTACGACATAATTCCTTTTTTTTCCTCCTTTTTAAATGAGAATTTTTTTCATTTTGGTAAAATGGCACTTTGGGAGGGGGATGAATCGTTGATACTATGGTTTCGCGGTACTTTTATACTATTTAATTATAAATTAAGGAAATTGGTGGAGCTATATGATTGGGGTGGGAGGTATGTGGGTGTTACTATTGGGGCCTATTAATACATTTAGTAACATATATAAATTTATCCTCGAACACGGACATAAAATTTGGTTGGGATGGGTATTCTATATATGTGTGTGTTACCTTTTTGAGTGCTGAAAATGCACTCTTTTTTTGTTTGAATGATTTATTCCATTCTTACTACAAGGAATTCCTCTGTTTATTACAATTTGTTTTCTTTAGTAATAAACAGATTTACCTATAAGCTTTCCTTTTCACTTCTACACTTCTACTATCTAAATCTTAATGCTAAAAATACATTTCATATGATCTTAGTACATAGAAAGATTTGTTTATAAATAGATTAGATAAGAATGATCTAGTGTCTAACGTTTAACGATCAATAAAATTGAATTTAGTTATACGAAGTCTAATACGGAAAAGGAAATATCTATCTAAATTCTCCTTACCTAATATGTTGCTTGATATGATGGTACTAGATTTTGCAGAATCATGTATATCAATAAAAAGAATTCTTGTAAGTAAATAATCTTGGTAAATGTCGGTTTATTACAATATCATAATTTAGCTTAATTCGGTAAAGTTTTTTAGCACAAGTACTTAACCTTTTATAGAATTCGAACTAGCCTTTTAAATTCACTAAGGATTAATGACTTAGTGTTTTCATCTTGATATGTAATGCCCCTTATGCTAATTTGCTGATTTTCAACTTCAATTAATGCTCTTTTAGCGACCAATCTATCATTTTAAAGGTGTTATTTTATTTTTATAAATAAACCTACGTCAACTCGACCTAGAAATTCTTTAGAATTCTGGGCAAGCTCCACTTCTTTGAGAGCAATTAAGATGCCATATCCAACTTCACTATAACAATGTTCTATCTCGTTGCTAGCATCAATTTCTCATCCTCACATTAAAGAATGGTAATATTAATCGTTTGTAGAATAATTACTTCTCAAATCAAGTATCACCAAAAAATGGAAATAGCTATTTTAATCCTGGAATTTTGAACTTTGTAAGTAAGAATAGCCACCATATGAATATTTTTAGTTAATTTACCCGTTGATTCAGATTTCAGATGGGATGCGAAAAGGGTTAGCACAATTTAATGCGATAACCCTTTTTATATCCATTCAAAAAAGAAGTTTTACAAAACTATACTCACAGAAGGAGTGAAAAAATATTACCTTTAGATAAATTTAACAAAACCATTCTGAATTAAAAAATTCCCGCCAATATTTAGTGTTGTTGCAACTGGAGCTCCGCCATCTGCTTCTTCAAAAACCAATGTATATTCTTTTGGATTTCCAGCTTCGTCTTCTACTGTTAATGTAATTGTTCCTA
>NZ_JBLUOI010000010.1:8677-113218 GCF_048059995.1 Metabacillus sp. YM-086
CAAACTCAAAAGTAAACGTATCTCCTGCCTCGTTTAACACACCTTCTACACCACCAAAAGTTACTTCCTCTACTGTTGGCGCTTGATTATCTGCTTCTTCAAAAACCAATGTATATTCTTTTGGATTTCCAGCTTCGTCTTCTACTGTTAATGTAATTGTTCCTAAGTTAACTAAATATTCTGCTGTTAAATTTGGTGTTGCTGCTGAATATGAATTTTCTCCACTTCCTGGTGAGAATTCAAACGGCTGATCCACAGTTGGTGTCCCTACTTCACTTAATCGAATTGTTGCTCCACCCGTTGTTCCAATATCCTGTGCTAGATCGTCAAACTCAAAAGTAAACGTATCTCCTGCCTCGTTTAACACACCTTCTACACCACCAAAAGTTACTTCCTCTACTGTTGGGGCAGTTTGGTCATTTGGTGTTGTGTCTTCCACTGGTGTTGTTGGAGCATTCGGAGTACCTCCTCCACCACTTACCGGCGGCAAAGGCGTATTCCCCGGTACCTCAACCCCATCCGAATCCTCAACTCGACCTTTATTATCAATAACAATCTCCTCTGTTACCGACTTATCCTTCTCAATCTTCTTAACAACTGCATTCTCTGCAATTGAAATTGCAGCATTACTATTAATTATTTTTACAAGTGTAGAAGATAAATCCCCTTTTAACAGAACCAGAGAATTTTTATCTTTCGTCTCAACTTGAAGAGATTGTAATAATGCACCATTTTCTGCATCGATTGTTGCTTTAGCATTAAGAATCATTTCTAATACTTTAGCGCTTGCACCTAATTTAACCTCTGCACCTTGTCCGCCTACTGTTACCTTAGAAGATGATAGATCTCCATTTAAGGAAACAATTCCAAGATCTTGAGCAGGGCTGATTACTAAGGACGGAATTTTCACGCCAGTTTCTGCTGTGATATTTGCACTTTGATTAAGCACTAGTTCACCTATGATGCTAGATTTTCCAAGGATTAATTGAATAGGCACTGGTATATCTAAAATACTTGAGATTCCTTTAGTTGTTGATACAACCTTTTGTTCCTCAACTTTCACACTTCCTGTTACATTTACATTTGTTAATGTAACTTTACCAGCTGAAGCGTCTGCACCTTTAAGGATGATATTTCCTTTGACCTCAAGGTTTTTAAGCTCAATGAATGTACCTTTAGGAACTGTAACAACGACATCTTTTTCAATTGTTTGAACTTCATCTTCTCCGTATATTGTTGGCTTGCTAGCATCTGTTGAAGTTGCTTCTACAGTAATTGTAAAGCCACTTTCAATTACTTCTTTAGCTTCTTTTAAAGAGTCAGCCATTTTCTTTAATTCAGGGTATTTTCCTGGGTGAAGTTTATTTCCTTCAGCTTTGATCTCAACAGCTCTTTTTTCTAGGCGATCTAATTTTGCGAAGTTTTCTTCAGCATCTGCAACCTTTCCTTCTTCTAACTGTCGAGTGATCAGGTCTTGTAAAGTGTAGCGTGATACTTCATAGATAACTGATTCTCTAGCAATCTTTGCATCTAGAAGAAATTCCCCACGGATTAGTTCACGGTTTTGTTCACCGTATACTTTACTAAAAACACGTTCTGCTCTATTAATATCTGCTGATAATTCATGGTATGTTTCGACCATATCTTCATCAATAACATCTTCGTTTATGTATTGTGTTAATTCATTTGTTTTCGCAGTTAAAGCATCTCCAACTTTGATTGCGTCAATTAATCTTGCTGCTTTTGATTGAGTATTTTTTGCTGCATCTAATTGAGCAACAAGAGCACTTTTATTTGCGGATACGTTTGCAAGTGCTTTTTCAGCTACTACAATGTCTTTCTTCGCTTTGTCATAAGCATTGACGAATTCTTTGGAAAGGCTGATACTTTTTACTTTACTTAGATCGTAGTATCCTTTTAATTGATTGGAAGAATCATAGGCTTGTTTGACTAGTTTTGAAACATCGGTTGCTGCAGATGCGTCAGATGGTCCAGCTGCTACAAATGCCGCCCCAGTTAAAGCTGTAATTGCTGCTGCTTGTACGAGTTGTTTTTTCATTTTTTTCTTTTTCTTCAAAATAAACACTCCAATACTAGTATTTTCCACCTAGTCATATTACCACATTTATACAATACATGTGTAATAATATGTATTTTTCTTGAAGAAAATTGGTAAAATTGTATTTTAAAAGGATTTCTCACTAATTTTTATAGTATAAAAGGATTATTCAACACGAGCTTCACGATCATTATTAATTAGCAAGTAACAATTTCTCATTAAAGAATCCAATCTAAAAAACTATATTAAAATTTCAGCATAGGTAATGAAACCTATTTTCCATTCTCTGCAAATTAAGTTAGAATACAAATATAGACATATTTTTAAAAGGAGCACACAAATGAATTACCATTTGAACATAGTGAAAGGGCTATTTAGACCACAAATCAGCCTTTATCAACTACAGAAAGCAGAAGCCATCAAAGGAGTTTTCCCCAAACTGATTTTGCTATATGTTTTATGCTTAATCACTTATGCAACTAGTACATATTTCGGGATCGGAACGGAAACTTATTCTGGAAATATTACAAATTATACGTTATCAGAATATGAATCTGGCAAACTTCTATTACTTGGCGGAAAGCTTATTTCTAGCATTCTGTATCCAACCCTTTTTATCTGGTTTGCCTCCATATTTTTTTGGATCTTTCTAGAAATCCCTTATATAAAAGTAGTCATCGTGCAATCGTTTGGATTTGCTTTTCTACTACTTGGACAAATTGTAACAATACCAGTTTTGGTCCTACTTGATCTAAATCTGGTAAGCAATCCTTTTTCTTTTGGTGTACTTAGTCAATACGCATTTGAACATGAGTATTGGAACTCATTTTTCGGTTCCATCACATTGTTTCATCTAGTAGCATTAATGCTTCAATACTATTACTTAGCATCTCTTAGTGAAAAAAATAGATATGTAGCTCTTACTCTTTTGATATTGTTCTACCTAATAACTTGGCTACTAACAGGGTTAATGGCATACATTAAAATCCCTGTATTATTCTAAGGAGGTGGAAGATATGAAAAGATGGGTAAGTATTGTATTAGCAGTTTTGGTAATTGGATTTATTGGAACAAACGTTTATTTAATTTTTAAAGACGATAGTAAGGTTCAGCATACCGTTCATGTTGAAAAATGGTCTCGAGTACAGGAACGAGATATTGTTGAGACGTTTGAAACAGATGGGATCTTGGTCCCGAAGGAAGAACAGGATGTATATCTTCCACTGGAAAACATTGAATTTCAGCAATTTCTTGTAGAAGAAGGAGATGAAGTGGCGATTGGAACTCCTTTATTTTTATATACATCACCTGAAATCGATTCTTTGAAAGAAACACTCGAATCAGAAATCACACAGGTTGAGGGTGAAATAGAAGGTGTTGAAGACTACATTGACTCTCTAGAAGACTATCAAAGCTCCATCCCTACGACCACATCTGAAATAGAGGTAGACTCTATTCTTGAAGATGGGTTAAAGATTGATGTACACGCATCCTCTGAAATGATTGAAAGCACAATTGAGCAGGAAATTTATAAGCAGGAGCTTGAAAAACGAAAGCTTGAAGAACAAAAGACGAAGTACGAAAATCAGTTAGACAACATTAATGAACAAGAAAATTCGGCCTCTATGGTCAGTAATATCGACGGAGTTGTTGTTGAAGTTAATAAAAATCTCGGAAACCCTATTATTACAATCGCATCAAATGAATTAGCAATTGAAGGAGAATTTTCAGAAAAGCAACTCAAAAAAGCTGAAACTGGTATGAAATTGACTGCAACTGCTTCTGGCGAGAAAAAGAAGCTCGAAGGTACACTTGATAAAATCAATCCATATCCAGTCAATGAACCAACAATTGACCAGGAAAATGCGTATAACTTTGTTGCAAGCATTCTTGAACAGCCAGAAACATCTCCAATCGGGACAAAAACAACGGTTTCTGTTGTAACGTCGGAAGCAATTGAAGTACCTGCAATACGTGATGGAGCAATTCATGGAAAGAAAACTTCTTATGTTTATCAGTTAAATGAAGATGGACAAATTAAGAAGAAAACGGTTGAAAAAGGTTTGAGTTTTGATGGTTATACGGAGATTGTTAAAGGTTCTGACATTGGAGAAGTTACGATGCTCAGTCCAGAGAAATCACCTCAAACTAACACTAGCTTTGTAACCGAAATGAAGCCGAAGCAGATTACAAAGGCCGCTTTGAAGGACTTTACTTCTCGTGAAGTATGGAAATATATATTGATTGGTTTGGTGGAGAGATAATTAAAAAACCCGAGTATGTAAGAGATACTCGGGTTTTAGTTTTTGAAGTGCAAAATTAGAAATAATTTTACTATTCGCACTTAGATTAGCAAAAATGCTTGGAACATTGTGACTCCAAGCATTTTTACATTATTTTGCATAGAACTTTTACTAAATTTCAAAAGATAAACGGAAAAATTCCGTCTAAATAGAGAAATACCAGCATTTTTCACAAAATAAGGGGAATTACTCCGCTTATATGAACTTATTCTTTAAAATTAGCTATATAGAGAGCAGTTAGCCGGAATATTTCCGCTTATATCGGCCTTTTAAGCATCTATTGTATACTATAACCGGAATTTTTCCGCCTATTAATTGCTGTATTTCTTCGAAAAAATCAACAATGAATAACATCAGAGAGTCTTAACTACCATAACCCTGCCACTTTCAGTACATCAATCTCCTCGCACACTGACACTAATTTTGCCATCCTGTTAAAAGAATGCTAATTAAGCTTTTGTACTCGAAAACCGAATTACTTAATAGTAGAAACTCAGGTTTCTTATTGGTTATGATTCAGCGTGTAACAATCACCCGAACTTCTTTCTCAACTTCTTCCAATGTTTCCTCAATCATTACCGGCAGTAACTCATATCCACCTACCTGCTTAATCGCATCAGCTCTACCTTTCAGACGTTCTAAGACAGATAAATTTGCCTCAGCCTTCACTAACTGATTTTCGGCAGTCAATTTCCGCATTACTTCTATTAATCTAAGCTGCGAAACTTCATAAATTGTCCGTTCTACGGCAATTTTTGCAGGTCTAACATAGGTAGTATTTAATGCCTGTCGATTTGAAGCTCCACCAACTTGTCCAATTTTCACTTCCGTTAAGCGAAGCTGTGCTGTTAGTTGATCATATTGGCCGTCCACTACATAAAGATCTCCATTGTTAATCGCTTGGTTATATCTATTTAGTAAACGGATTAACAACGCACCCTGTGTCTCCGCTTCATTTTTTCTTAAATCTGCATTTATCTTACTAGGCAGCGCTTGATATCCACCTGCCTGCTTAATGCCAATTGCTCTTTTCTTTAAACGTTCAAGTTTCTTCGTCTCACTGATAGCTTGAGCGTAGTTCTCCTTACTAACAGTTGCTTGAATCGCATGTAATAAACGATATTGCGAAACCTCAAATATTGTTCTCTCCACTGCAATTTTTGCAGGCCTTACATAGCGTTCATTTAAGTTAGCACGATTAGAGGAACCTGAGACTTTACCTATTTTCATTTCTACATTTTTCAATTGCTTTGTAAAAGAGTCATAGAGTGTATTTACCTTATTAATATCTCCAGCTTCAATTGCTTTGTTATAGGCTGCTAACTGCTGAATTAATTTTTCCCCTTCAGCTGAGGCAGAACCATTCAAACCAAAGAAGCGATCAACTCCGTTCGCCATTCCTTCTGCAAGCTTTTCTTGGTAGGCATTTGTTGATAGTTTTTGGTCTTCCTCTGGATTTGACATAAATCCTACTTCAGGAAGAACAACAGGCTGTTTCGCCCAGTTAAAGCCCGTGATATCGGTTCGCGGTGATAAACCGTCGCCATTCGCCTTATTGGCACTGGTTGACTTGATCACTTCATTAATCATGTGAGTGGCTGCTAGTTTACTTTTTTCATTGATGCTTTTTGTATATGAGCCTGATGGATATAAAACATGAATACCTCTTATATTTCTGTTTGTGCTTCCATCTGCATGAACTCGGATTGTTAAATCTGCACTTTTTGCATTACAAAACTGCGCGCGATCCACATTGCTTAAATTCACATCATGGTGTGTTCTCGTCATATAAACTTGATAGCCTCGTTCTTTCAACTTCGCTTCTAACTTCTTAGAGATTTCTAGAACTAGCACATATTCAGGCTTTTTCGTTGAAACACCTTGTGTTCCTGAAGATACTTTAGCTTTCATTGTTTTAGACCCTGGTGCGTTTGGTTCTTTCGTATTATTACCTTTTCGTTGATGACCTGGGTCAATACAGATGACCTTGGATTCAGCGGCTTGTGCTTTAGCATTTGGTTGTAGCATTACCACAACTAAAAGTATAGCAATAAGAATGTTACCTATCTTTTTGTACATTTTTCTTCTCTCCAGACGTACTTTTTTTGCATATATATAGTATCGGCAATAGATTAAGGAATTTATAGTAATTTCCCCAGAAAACTCCACACCAAATTCACTAGGTTCAGTAGGGAAATTAAGTTTAATTTGAAGTTATTTTCCAATAACATCTTCACTTCTTCCAGAAAAATAGTATAATAGACTTATCAATCAACCACTAAAAAAATACTATGAAAAAGGCAAACTTACTGAAAAGTAAGGACGCAAAGCCATGAGTCTAAGGCAGTCACAAGCTGCTATGATCGTCAGGTTGCCATAGCAAGGAAGCACTATGGCCAAATTCTGTCATAGTGTTTTTTTATGTTTAAGGGGGTTTTTGGCAAGGTTACTCGCTTTTTATTACTTATTTCAACTTAGATTATAGGAGGAACTTACTTTGAATAGTAAAATTTTAAAGAATCTAGCCATATTGTCTGTTTTAGTTGTTATTAGCTTATTTCAATTTGATACAAAGGCACAAGCAGCAGAGAACACACTTCCATTTGATGTAGAAACAACCGGAAGCTTAACAGAACAAACAAAAAGTAATGATTATACGATCGATGTTACAGAAGCAGGACGTATTTCTTTTGATTTGACTTCATATGTGCATTCTTATGCATACATTAAATTCTATGATTCCAATAACAAGGAAATTTTTAATAATTATGTGTACGGGAGCTCTTCTACTCCTGGAAGATTCACACGTTGGGAAGATGTAGAACCTGGCACTTATCACCTGAAGATCTATAATGGAAGTTCAAATACTGTTCACACAGGTTCTTACAAAATTATCACTAACTTTACATCAGCAGGGAGTACAGAGGTTGAACCTAACAATGGAACAGTTGAAGCACAAGAATTGGCTTTTAGCGAATCTGTTAATGGGTTTCTAGCATGGGATGATAAGTTTGACTTCTTTAAAATAACTGTTCCTAAATCTGGACAAGTTGATTTTAATTTAACTTCTTACGTTGACACGTATACCTATATTTCTTTAATCGATAGTAATAACAAAGAAATATTTGAACATTATGTTAATGGCAGTTCAAAAAATCCCGCTAAATTTATTCGTTCTGAGGATTTGAATAAGGGTACTTATTATGTGAAAGTCTATAATGGTAGCTCAAATAACCGCCATACAGGAAAATATACTCTTAATACAACCTTCACTTCAGCTGGTAGCAATGAGTCAGAACCTAACAATGGAATTGTTGAAGCTGAGTCAATTGCTTATAACAAAACAAAAACAGGTTTTCTTACTTGGGATGATAAAGTAGATGTTTATAAAGTGAATGTTACGGTTCCTGGAAAAGTAGGCATTGATTTATCTTCATACGTAGACTCAACTGTTTATATCGAAATGTTAGATTATAATAATAACTCGCTTTTTGAAAAATATGTTCACGGAAGTGCTGTGACACCAGGAAAATATAAAAACACGCTTGAATTGGAAACAGGTACTTACTACTTAAAAGTCTATAATGGTAGTTCAAGTACAAGACATACAGGTAAATACCTACTAACTGTTACACCACCAGCTAATACTCATATTGGCCGTGTGTTAATTCGCAGTAATGACCAGTATTTATACAGTCCAAATGGTTCTAAGCATCGTAAATTAAGACAACATGAAGGTCTTCGCATTTACAAAGTGTTAAGTGATCGCTACGATGTTGGTGGTGGATATTATGTGAAGAAAACCAATGTAAATCTATTTTATATAGGACATGTTTGGAGTAAGGAATACAATCTAAAGGTGTACAAGCCAGATGGTTCATTCTATAAATACTTTGATCGAAATGAGCCGGTTCGTGTATATGGCTACAGCAACGGTCGTTACGATGTTGGTGCTGGTTATTTTGTCAAACCATCAGATGATGTGCAGCTTGATCGCTAACAGCACGTTATGAAAAATGCTCTGTAGAGAAATTCTACAGAGCATTTTTTTCAAGTTTCTGCCGGAATAACCGATACTTTTTCCATTAATTCGTATCAATCATGACCTTCGATACCTTCATATCTTTAAAGTAATAGGAATCGCCTATCTTTTCAAAATTAATATCTGCTTCAACACTGCTGTTCTTCACATGAACTTTATTTCCTTCTACCTCTACTGTATAGTCGTAATATCCTCCCTCATGGTCACTTGGAAAACGAAAAGCCGCTTCATACGCCAGTAACTGATCAAGCATGCCAGGATTTGAGACAATTCTTGATAACATATCAGCATTTTGATTTGTTAATCCATATAGTAAGGTTTTCGTTGAACCTAAGATATGGCCTGTTAGGAAGTATTGATTTCCTCCTGTTAATCTTTTTGACTCTTCATCTTCAAGTGTTGAGATTGAAATCTCTCCTCTATGTGTTTCTAGTAACTCGTCATATAACTTATAAATCTCTTGATAAAACGCTTCACTTTCATAGTAATCTCCACCTTCTGTTGCCGTTTCTTGCTCTTTTTTTGGCTCAGTGTAGAAAACGGATTGTGAATGTAAAACATAATCACCATCTACTAGTTGAAAAGAAAGAAGCTCTTCTGAGGTTGGACTATAAATATCTGCGATAACTGGTGAAATGTCCATTCCATCAACACTTCTCTCATCAGCTCCAATTCCTAGATCTTCTACTTGCTTAATAAAAATTTGATCATTGTATATGGCAAAACTTACGCATTCAGGAGAGATAGCTTGCACCTTATTAGTGCCGTCGATATTGCTTTTGAAAAGTCGATTATTTTCTATAAAATATAGCTCATTACGATAAATTTGCATATCTCCAAGTGCATTTGCTTCAAATACTTTGCTCATCTGTCCTTCTTTCAGGTCAAGCTTATGTAAAGCATCTACTGTGAAGGAGTCCTTCATATAATTTGTTGTAAAATAAAGAGTTTCGTTTGCGATATTAAGATCACCTATTAAAATCTCAGATGGTGAGTCAAATAGCACCTTTACATCACTACCGTCTGTTTTCATACTAAAAAGTAACTCCTTTGTTGCATTACCAGGAAAAGATTCTAAACTGATAAAGTAGATCGTATCTTGGTAAAGAATAAAATTTGTGATGTTATGTTCTTGTTCATCACTAAAAACAATTTCTGCTCGTTCTTTTCCATCTTTTTTCGCCTTCCAAAGGGTAGAGCCCTTTAAGTAATAAACCCAATCTCCATCACTTGTGACTGACCAAATTTTGTCATATTCTTCTGTTACTTCATCCACAAAGTACTTCTTATTTCTATCTTGTTTGTTTTCTGTAAACAGATGATTTCCATTTGTATATAGTAACCAGTTTTCATTTTCATAGCTTAATTTAGCAGGTAAGATCGTGTCGCCGGTATATAAAGCAGCTTCTGGGGTATCCTCGTTTTCTTCTACATCTTCTTCTGTTCCTGTTTGTTGTAATGTTACAGCTTCTTCATTGGTTGTAACGCTTTCCTTTTTCATCACTTCTTCTTTTTTGTTAGAGCATGCACTTAACATCAATATACATATAAGACCAATTACTACTAACTTACTCTTCATGCTGTTTCCTCCTGAAATATGGTGTTTTCTAAAAAAAATAAAAAAGTTGACCACAAAAAACGGGCCAACTTTACTTATAAATTGGTAACCCAGCCGTCATTGCAATGCATGCTTTAGACCTGTGGCTTTGCGTCCCTGCTTTTCAACAGGTTTGCCTTTGTCTCTATTATTCTATTTTTCCACTATAATCTTATTTTACTATGAAAACATTAGATCTTCATCACTATTAAGATGCCAATTTTAACCAAAACCTAAAAAAGAAACAAGCCTATTTAACTCAGGCTTGTTTCTTTTGCATTATTCCGCTACATCCACAATACGACCTTCAATCACCGGTTCAACCGTCACAAGATTCGCCACATAATCTCTTAAGTTTTCCCAATCAGATAAACCTAAGTCTGTTACACGTCCTGCAGCGTATGCATCAGCGAATACTGTATAGCCGTCTCCACCTTTTGCTGTGAAGGCATTAGTTGCGATAGAGTATTCTTTTGCTGGGTCAAGTTGAACAAAGTTACCTTCTGTTTCTTCTACTTCAACTGATACGATTCGCTCACCTACTGGCTTGCTGCTGTCATAAGTGAATTTCATACCCGATATGTGTAAGAATCCACCACTTTCGTTTGGTGCTTGACTTACGCTGTGTTCAAGGGCAGTTAAGATTTCCGCTCCAGTTAGGTTCATTGTTGCTAGTGTATTTCCGAATGGTAACACTGTTAACACATCACCTAACGTAATTTCACCTGTATCGATAGAGGCACGAATTCCACCACTATTTTGCATAGCAATGACTGTATTTGGCTTAAATTGTTTCGCTTTCGCTAACATACCATCTGTAATTAAGTTTCCTAATTCCGTTTCGCTGTTACGTACACTTGGAGCTGTTGGATTTTCAGCTGTTGTACGTGGATTTGCTAGTTCTTTTGCTGCTGTTGCACCAGTTGAAGTGTCTCTTATAGTAGCAATTTGATCTGAGTACTTTTTCAACAATACAGCTGCATCCGCGTTTTCTTCTTTATCTGCTACTTTAATTAACTGAGCTGCTTCATTCGTAATAATGCCTTCATTATTAAACTCAACATCTACCGTACCTAGATATTCACTGTATTGGTCAGCTTGCACAATTAGGGTCGGATTTTTATCCACACCCGCTTTATCTTTGTTAACAACAGTACCAGAGTTTAACCTCGTATGACTATGACCACCAACGATAATGTCGATTCCATCTACCATTTTTGCAAGCTCAAGATCATTATCATATTCTACATTGTCGTCATAGCCGATATGAGTAATCGCAACAATTTTGTTAATACCTTGCGCTTCAAATGCCGCAACTGCTTTTTCCGCTTCAGCAATGTAATTTTCAAAAACAACACTACCCGGGCTTGAGAGAGTAGCTGTTTCTTCTGTTGTTAAGCCGAAGAAACCAACTTTTTCGCCGTTAACTTCTTTGATAACACCACTATAAGCTTGACCATTAGCAGGCTCTTCAGTAATTTCATCGTGAAATAGGTCCTTCATGTTCTCATCCGCTGAAAAGTCAACGTTCGTGCTAACAAATGGGAACTCGGCACCTTTTACGAAATCAGCTAATGCCTTATGTCCTTCAGGGCTTGAGCCAAGGTCAAACTCATGGTTACCAAATGTCATAAGATCATATTTTACAAGGTTCATAAATTCAAGATCTGCTTGTCCTTTGAATTCATTGAAGTATAGCGTTCCAGAGAAAACATCTCCTGCGTTTAGTAAAAGTGCATCTGGATTTTCAGCTCTTACTTCATTCACAGCTGTTACAAACTTTGCGACATTTTCAATATGTGCATGTGTATCATTTGTATGCATAAGAGATAATTCAAATGGAAGCTTTTCTTTGATCTTGTCTTTACGTTCTTTAGCTTTTTGAGCCATTTCAGGTAAATCCGGATACTTACCTGGGTGTAATTTGTTTCCTGCTTCTTTAATCTTTACCGCTCTTGTTTCTAAGCGATTGAGCTTTTCATACGCTGCCTTCGCTTCTTCTATTTTATTGTCTACTAACAATTGATCAATTTGATTTTGTAGAGTATGCATAGACACTTCGTAAATAACTGTTTCTTTCGCAATTTTCGCATCGACTAAGAATGCATCGCGAATCACTTGTCGATTTCCTTCACCGTACACCTTACTGAACACTCTTTCTGCTTTGCTCATTTGTAAGGATAATGCATGATAAGCGTCAACAAGCTCTGTATTTAATGTATCAGCTTCAACTAATCCGTTTAACGTCTCTTGTAATGTTTGTAGATCTTGTCCAGTTTTAATAGCATCAATAATTCTAGCTGCTTTTAACAATTTATCCTTCGCTACATCAAGCTGTGCTGTTAGATTCTTCTTTTCTGAACCGTCTTTTAGCTGCTGCACTGCTTTTTCAGCTTTTTTAATATCTTCACTTGCTTTTGCATATGCTGTAGAAAAGTCCGTTGAAATCGCAACATTTTGTTGATTTCTCACATCATAAAACTTCACTAGCTTGTTTGCTGAAACATGTGCCTCTGCGACAGCGCTTTGAACGTTTGATGCTGCCTCCGCCTGTGGACCTGCTGCAACAAATGCTGCTGTAATGATTGCTGAAGTAGCTACTACTTGTGATACTTTTTTTGTTTTTTTCATTTTAAAAAAAGCTCCCCTTTTTCGTTTGTTTATAAAAATACAGCCACAATTAAAAACTGGAGAAGACGTTTTCAGTCATCCCAAAATGAGTATAGTATACAACTTACTAGTTTACTAGACATAAGTAAGATAATATATCTAACTTTTTACTTACTTTTTTGGACTATTTTGGTTTTTTTAGAAAAAATGAGAGGAAAGAAACAAGTATGAGCGTGTCGAAATAAAACCTTTCTATCTACAAAAACACATATCATTCGCTCCAGTTTTTTACATTTTTTTCATCTAGTAAACTTTATACTTGATAAAAAGAATCTAATAATTTTAGTGGGTGAGAGTATTGAAGAAAATCGGGATAATTTTACTTTTTGTAATCGGATGTTTAGTAGGATTACAGCAACCAGCGCAGGCAGCAGGGAATGACCAATTTATCATTATTAACAAGGCGAATAACAAACTAGCATTTTTCGATAATTGGAAGCTTGTAAAAGTATTTGATGTAGCGACCGGAAGACAGGACTCATATACTCCTGAAGGCAGATTTAGAATTGTGAATAAAATCAAAAATCGTCCTTATTATACGAAAAACATACCTGGCGGAGATCCACGTAACCCATTAGGAGACCGCTGGCTTGGATTAGATGCAAGAGGTACATATGGAACAACATATGCCATTCACGGCAACAGTAATGAAAGCTCGATTGGAAGATATGTTAGCTCTGGTTGTGTAAGAATGCACAATAGCGAAGTACGCTGGTTATTTTCACAAGTTGAATTATACACAACGGTTGTGATCACAAATTCAAGTTCATCTTTTGAAGAGCTAGCAGTGAAGCATAACTATTTATCTCCGGACGTTCTTAATAAAGTGAATGCTCAAAAAGCAGGAAACGCACTTCTTAATGAATTATCAAATTATCAAGCAGCAATGAATGCTGGCTCTGTTACAAATATGAATAGCCTATATGACCGCTTTACAAAACAATTAAGAGCAACAGAAATAGCAATTGGAAAAGTTAGTGGAAAAAGCAACCGTGATCAACTTGAAGCAACCTATGTTCGCCCTGCTAAAGTAGCTGTGGAACGTACCATTTATGAAATATCTCAATATCGACTATTAAAGACTGTAGAGGAGCATCTCTCAAAAAATAAATTAACACATGCAGAAAATGAAATCACAAAGCTAGCAGGCTTAAAACGACGTGCCATTGCTATTAAAAATGCCGGTAATTACGAAGCGTTAAACCCTAAAATTGGCCGATCACTTCAATCTCTTGAAGCAACTGTTCAAGGAACCATTACACAGAAATCTCTTGCCCATTTTAATCAGGCCATCGGCAGTGCAAACATAGCGAATGTGAATAATCTATACGATTCCTTCACACGCAAAATTAGAACAACAGAGGTAGCCATTGGTCAAGTGTACGGAAGTGCCAATCGTAAAGCCCTTAATGATCAATACATCACTCCTGCCAAAATCGCAGTGGAAAGAACCATTTATGAAGTATCGATTTATCGCCTATTACTAAAAATCGATGTGTTAATTTCATCTAATAAAATCGATCAAGCGAATAGTGAGCTTTCAAAACTAGATCGACTCAAGCGCCGTGCAATAGAAATTAAGCGGGCAGGTGGCTATCAAAGCCTACCAAGTCGCATTTCTTCAGACCTAACTAAGCTAGAAGAAAACCTTCGAGCAAAGCTATAAAAACATAAAAAGGTGACTCATATATCGTGTGTATGAGTCACCTTTTTTATGCCTACCCTTCCTTTTTCCGGTCGTAAAAAGGAATCATCGTATACTTAATAGCAACAGCTAAAAAAATCAAAGCAAAGCACTGAAGATATTCATTCAGCTCAAACATCACTTCTTCTTTAAACATAAATACATCTAAAAGGATCGCAGAAAGAAGTAAAGCACCTGAAATACTGCTAAGGTAAAACAAAAATCTTGAGAAGATTCGCATGTTTATACTCATCCCTTCGCTCAGAATGGAGGTTTTTTCTACAGAATATCCCTTCACCAGTGGATCTATACTGATTTTCATATCGAAAGTATGTATTTCTATACATGCAAAATAAATTGTAAAAGTTGCAAAAATCATATTAAAGTTGCAAGATCTTAGCTAGAAGTTGCAAAGAAAAAACTAAAGTCGCAAAGAAACTAGAAATAGTCGAAATAACCTGCTTATCACCTCTTTCCACCCAGAAAATTTGCTAGGCACCATTGACTAATTCCGACAAAATTAGCCGAATTCTCCAGTTATAATGAATGAGTTGTAACAATTTCATAATCCGGGAGGAAAGTACGTGAAAAATTTCTTTAGTAAATTCTTTATTCTTGTGATTGCTCTAACATTTGGGGTATCAACACAAGCATCCGCTGCACCTAGCGTCGCTTACAAAGATGCTGACAAAAGTGGAAAAGTATTAACTGAACTACGTTTATCGTTTGAAGACTCGATTGATGCTGGAAACCTAGAACTTATTGACTTATCTTATGATGACTACTCAGCAGCAATCAAAAAAACAGAGCGAGCAATTGGTAAGGTTTCAGGAAAAACAAACCGCCGCGCTTTACTAGATAAGTATGTAACACCAGCCAAAATCGCTAGAGAAAGAGTGATTTATGAAGTATCACAGCTGCGATTACTACATATTATCCTTGGATTACAAAGCTCTAACCAATTTACAGAAGCTGAAGCAGCTTTCCAAAAGCTTGAGCGCCTTAAAAAACGTGCAGTAGAAATTAAAGAAGCAGGCGGATATGATCAGCTTCCTGAAGAAGTTGCGTTAACATTAGATTATTATGAAGAAACAGTAGTAGAAATTTTTGAATCCTATAAAAATGGCGATCAATTAAAGCTATTAATTAACCTTTTATCTACTTACGGTTATTTAAACTCTAGCAGCCCAAACGAGTATTTTATTCTAGGTGCTGATCCAGAAGTGGAAAATGGGTTCTGGTTAGGCTATCAGTCACCAACTTACGGTGATGATGTTTTCATGGCAACACTGAAAAGCTTCGACGGAACAAAAGCTACCTTTGAATATGATCTTACTTGGGACGATAGCGATGAAATAAGAACTGGTGAAATCTTCTTTGAAAATGGTGTGATTACTCTACACTATCTTGATTTTGAAGGTAATGATGTGGCTGTGGAGTTTGCGTTATATTAATAAATCCAGAAAAAACCTGTTCCATAACGGAGCAGGTTTTTTTCTTTATTCGCTAATAAGCTCTCCATGAGTATTAGATGGGATATATTGAGAAAAAGAATAAAAAAGAAGCGCACAATCATTATGCGCCCTTCTTCTTAAAACCTATTTATAATAATCCAAAACTCCCAATAAAATAGCCTCCGCTGCATTATCACGGAATTGACTTGTTTTAAGTCTAGCCGCTTCAGCTTCGTTCGAAATAAAACCAAGCTCAGCTAGTACGCTAGGCATAGTCGTATACTTAATTACATAAAAACCAGCATCTTTTACTCCGCGATTTCTAGTACCTAGCTTTTCTATTAATCTAGTTTGGATTTTTTCTGCTAACTTTTTACTTGCAGCACTTTCATAATTTCCATTCCAATATGTTTCTGTTCCATTAGCCGATTCGCTTGTGGCAGCATTAATATGCAAGCTGATGAAAATATCAGTTTTTGCATTATTTGCAACCTTTGCCCGATCTTGCAGTTCCAAGAATGTATCATCTTTTCTTGTCATGACGACCTTTGCACCCTCAGCTTCAAGCAACTTCTGTACCTTTAAGCCAACATCCAGCACAATATCTTTTTCTTTAAGGCCAAAACCTACAGCACCGGAATCCTTACCGCCATGACCAGGATCAATGCCAATTACTTTGCCTGATAACAAGGCGTCACCTGTACCTTGAGACGAACCAATTACAAGATAGTTTTTATGCACATAACAAACAGTTCCATTTATCTTGATTTGTGCCCAATCACCAACAAACTTATATACAGTGACACTGTCTCCATTATAAAGCTTCCCGACAACATCTGAGTCTAAGGACGGCTCTGAACGAACATTTAACGCACTAGCCGTGACGACTGCTTCAACTGGAGATGAACCTGAGTTTCCACCAGCTGCATAATCTTGCTTCAGCTTTTGTTCTGTTTGAAGTAAAGATTGTGTAATCGAGGTTGGTACATTTGCATAATTACCAGCTTTTTTAATTTCTACTGCTCTGTTTTTTAACCTTTGTAAAACAGCAAAATTGCTATTAGCTTGTGTTAAACTTCCTTGAGAAATATACGTATTGATTTTGTTTAATAGTCGATATTGAGACACTTCGTATATAACACGTTCTTTGGCAACTTTTGCAGGTGTTATGTAATAATCAAGAAGGATACGGCGAGATGTTGATCCGTAGACTTTACCAATTGTTGCTTCCACCTTTTTTAGCTGTGTGGAATATTTATCATATTGACTATTAATCTCACTGATTTGTCCCTTATTAATAGCCGCTTCAAACTGCTGCATATACTTACGAAGTGTATCACCGTTTGTTACACTATCAATTAAATAAGCAGCACGAAGACGATAACCATTCGCTGCATTTAATCTTTTTTGTAAATCGCTTTTTCTAGAATCACTTAAGTTATAAATAGCTGTTTGCGCCTCATTAATAGAAGCTTTTGACTCGTCATAAACAGACATAAACGAGGAGGAAATATTAATTTGCTTTGACGAACTAAGATTATAATACGATTTTAAGGCTTCTGCATCTTCTTCCGCTTCACTGACTAATTTCTCTACCGATGTGTATGAAGTTGCCGCCGATACATTTGATGGAGAAATGTACCCAACTACACATAACAAGACTGTAAGAAACATAGCCGTGATAATATGTCGGTTCTTCAAGCTTTCAAACTCCTTTCAATCTGTGATTAGAATAATATACCAATGTGTTTATTTTACTAGAAAAGTGGATAATTTTATATGAAAATTGTAGAAAAGTGTTGTTTTTTAGGTAGGTATTTTGAACGATTTTTAACAAAACGAACCCCCTAGGAGATTATTTTTATGTTAAGAGTCTTGAAAATGAAATATTTCACTCAAAAACCCTTAACATTTTTAGGAATATTCTGTAAAATATTCCTAGAAAAAATAATTTGATACACAGGAGAAAAGCTATGATTAAGTTAAAGATTTATTTTCTTAAATTACGGATTTATATCTTAAGAAAACAAATGGTCTCTACAGGAATGAATAAAGGGCTTAATCATCCAACTACTCTTAAACATAGTCAAGAGCTAGATTATCTTTTAAATACATATCGTTATTATAAGGAAAAATAAAATAGGGCAATTCTTAATTAAAATAAGAATTGCCCTAAGCGGGACGCAGGGACAGGTTCTTTGTCCCAAATGGGACAAGGAACCTGTCCCTTAGTTTGCCTTAGTTTGCAATATGCAAGATTGTTACATGGTCATGGTCAACGCCAACACCAGAGTAGCTAATATCATTTTGGAGTAAAATTTCTCTGTTTTGTGAGCTGTTTAGTAATTCTGAAACAGTTTTACGTGCAGATCCCCAATTCTTGGCGATATTAACACCGTAGCTTCCACCACCTGATGTTAAGCCGTAGCGTTCTAATAGGTCTTCAATTGAGCCATATTTTGAAGAATAAAGAGAAAAGTAATTACTTACATACATATCGTTTGATTTCTTTCTTGCTACTGCACTTAGCTTTTTATGTATTGTTAATGGTTTAATTCCATTTTCGTGGCGTTCCATATTGACTAGCAATAGCACATCAAGCTCGTAATTGTTAATTGTAAAGCTTACAGCTGGATCTGGAATGGCAAACGTATTATTTTTTAAAGGAACTTCGATACTTTCCAATTGTTTATTGATTGATCCTGGTACAGCTGCATAGTTACCAGCTTTCTTAATTTCCACTGCTCTTCTTTTTAAGCGATCAAGCTTTTGTAAATCACTATTTACTACGCTTACCTTGTTCGCAATTGCGTTCTTCCCAATTGCCTTAAGCAAGCGGAATTGAGAAACCTCATATATAACGCGCTCTCTTGCAACCTTTGCAGGTCTTACATATTTTGCTTGTAAAGATTTACGTGTACTAGATCCTGAAACTCTTCCAATTGCTCTTTCCGTTTTCTTGATTTGATTAGATAGTGCATCGTATTGTGCATCAATATCATAAATCTCTCCACTGTTAATCTTTTTATTAAAATCATTTAACAAATAAAGAAGATACTCCCCTGCATTAACAGCAGTTCCCTTTGATGATGCCTCTGCCTTACCTGGAGTATAAAGAGTTAAAATTAGAACTACACTTAAAACCAAACTAAATGCGATTTTTGAAAACCTCATTCACTTAACCTCCTAAATTTTACATTTATGCCTAACCTACCCAATTATCCTATTATTGTCATATATGTGTCTAGAAAAATTAAAACCTGCAAATCTACATTCTCAGTTATATCAAGGGTTACAACGTCTAAAACACAACTTTTTCAGTAGATAAAAAAGAGGATAAAAGGCCTAAAGAACTAAAATGTGTTTTTTTTAGATAAAAAAGTACTGTTCTAAGCTCGACAAAATTCGCGGTGCATGGGGACAGGTTCCGCGTCCCGTTCTCATGGGACAGAGAACCTGTCCCTTTGGACCTTCATGAGACACAGAACCTGACCCTCTGTCCCACAGGTCCTTCGTCCCATTTCCAATAAAACCCCCTGGAAAATCCATTTCATTTCCTTTACCATAGGCGATGGATATCAATTAAGGGGGTATTCTTTTGATTAAAAAGAGAAAAAAGATACTATTAAACACATTACTATTAGGTACAACATTATTAATCGCTCCAGTTGTGACGAATGCGTCTCCGGGTGGACTTGATGGGAACGGTGGTCATACTTGTCGTACCAACTGTTCACAGTACGGCTTAGAAAACGGTGAATATCACTATCACAGAAATGGTGAGATTGTTAAGGTCACTACTCCAACTACAAACACACCTACAACAAATTCGAGCAATGTAGCTTACCAAGATGCTGTAAATCAAGGTAAGATCCTCAATTCAAAATTATCAGCTTATCATCAGGCAATAAACAGTGGCGATATCGCGAAAATAAATGGACTATACGATGCTTTTACGAAGCAATTAAAATTAGTAGAATCAAAGATTGGTAAGGTATCTGGTTCATCTAATCGCTCAAGCTTAAATGAGCAGTATGTAAGACCTGCAAAAATTGCGATTGAAAGAACAATTTATGAAGTGTCACAGTACCGTTTGTTAAGTGTTATTAGTGCAGATATTGCAAATGGTAATATTGAAAAAGCTATTTCAAATACAGAAAAGCTTGAGCGTTTAAAGGATCGAGCTGATGAGATTAAAGATGCTGGTGGATATCAACAGCTGCCAAGTGGAGTGAATAAATCATTACGTGCTTCTGAGGCTAACCACCAAGGAAATCTTCTTACTCATTTACTTGCAAAATATAATGAAGCAATAAATAGCGGTGATATTTATGAAATTGACTTCCTTTATGATCAATTTACAAAGCAGCTACGCATAACTGAATTAAAAATTGGACAAGTTTCAGGTCCGAATAATCGTACAGCGTTAAATGAAAAATATATTACACCAGCCAAAATCGCAGTTGAACGCACGATCTACGAGGTTTCACAGCTTCGTTTAATGTACGTAATCGTTGACTTAATTGAGAGTGGTCAAACAAGTGAAATTGACTCGAAATTTAAAGTATTAGATCGTTTAAAAAATAGAGCAGATGAAATTAAGGATACAGGTGGCTACAAAGCACTTCCTTCTATTATTAAAGAAGATCTAGAAGGCTTTGAAGGAGAGTTAAGAAATCCTCAAGACTTTTCAGATTTAGGACTTTTTGAAGCTCATTTCATTGATGTTGGACAAGGTGACAGTACGTTATTAGTTACTCCTAACGGTAAAACAGTTTTAATTGACGGTGGTAAAGAATCTGAAGCAGATCAATTGATTCAACACCTTACGGACTTAGGAATCCAAACGATTGATTTAATGGTTGCCACTCACCCTGACGCAGATCATATTGGTGGACTGGTTCCTGTTTTAGAAAAATTTGAAGTGAAAAAAGTGGTTGATTCAGGTAAATCACATACAACTCAAACATATATGGATTACTTGTCACTTATCGATCAGAAGAATATTCCGTTTGAAATTGCACAAGAGGGTTCATTTTTGAATGTAGATTCTGCAGTTACGATTGAGGTTTTAAACTCCTTAGATGAAAGCAGTGATACAAATGATTCATCTGTCGTATTGAAGGTTTCATATGATGAATCAGATTTCTTACTAACTGGTGATGCTGATGCTGAAATCGAAGCAGAAATGATCGCAGAAGGATACAATCTCGACTCAGAAGTGTTAAAGGTCGGTCATCACGGTTCTGACACATCAACATCACAAGCATTCCTAGAAGCAGTTGATCCAATCATAGCAGCTGTCTCTGTTGGAGACAATAGCTACGGACACCCTGCCCCAACTGTTATGGATCGCCTAACAAGCTATGGAGTAGACCTCTACACAACACTCCAAAGCGGCGACATCATCATCACAACAGACGGACAGGAACTCACAGTTTACACAGAACGTTAACAAGGGGACAGGTTCCTTGTCCCACTCTAATGGGGTGTTTTAGTGAAAGCCAAAGTTTACACAATTGACCGCTTTGAAAAGGACTTGGCTGTTTTGCTTCTAAGGGTAGATGAAACAATTCAGGTTGATGTTCCCCGCAAACAGTTGCCGGATAGAATAGAAGTAGGTAGTATTCTCGAGGTTGAGTTTGCTGATGACGGGTCTGTTTTATTCGCAAACGTTCTAGAAGACGAAACAAGTACTGCTAAGAATAATGCTCAAGAGTTACTAAATAAACTAGCCAATAAGAATTAAAGCAGTGGGACGTGGGGACAGGCACCTTGTCCCACCATTATAGAGCTAGGATGAATTCTCCATATTGAAGATAAAGAAGGGGTATCCAACGGATACCCCTTCTCCTATGGGACAGTGAACCTGTCCCTCTGTCCCGACCTTTGGGACAATGAACCTGTCCCTATTAAGCCTCAAATCTTTTAATCAATCCATTTAGGTCATCAGATAATTCCGATAGCCCTTCTGCACTTCTGGCTATTTTTTCCATAGAAGTGCTTGTTTGCTGGATTGAAGCAGATGTTTGCTCGATTCCTGCGGCTGATTCCTCTGAAATTGATGCTATATTTGAAATTGAGTTGTTCATTTTTCCACATTCAATGTCAATATCGCTTAATCTCATGGCTACACCCTGAATTTTATCGACAACTTCCGTAATAGCCTGGTGAATTTCTTCAAATGTTTTCCCGGTAGTTTGAATATCACTCGTTCCTTTTTCCACTTCACTGTAGCCTTCCTCTAAAGACAACACAACATTGTTGGATTCCTTTTGAATGCTGGATACTATTCCTGTTATATCAGAAACAGATAAAGTAACCTGCTCAGCCAGCTTACGAACTTCACTGGCTACAACTGCGAATCCCTTACCATGTTCCCCTGCTCTAGCTGCCTCTATCGCCGCATTTAAAGCAAGTAAATTTGTTTGTTCAGCAATGGATTGAATAACGCCAACTAAGTTTGATATTTCCTTTGATTGAGTATCAAGTTGTTTTACTTTATCAACAGACTCTTTCACAATTGTATTAATTTTATCCATTTGACTAATGGAGGATTCCATAAGTCTAGTTCCTTCCTCTGTAAGCCCTTGTGCTGAAACTGCAGAAAACACAATGGTTTCTCCAAAAGAGTTGGATTCTTTAATTTTATCTACAAAGCCACTCATTGTTTCTGCCAGCTCTGATGCATCATTCGCTTGGGTTTCTGCACCAGCTGATAATTCTTGCATGGTGACTGCCACTTGGCTGCTTCCTTCTCTTACTTCAGCAGAAGATTGTGTTAGCACTAAACTTTGTCCTGATACATTTTCTGAAACAGAAGAAATCTGCTTGATCATGTCTCTTAAATTAACCAACATAGAGTTCATCGCCACACTAAGTTGACCAATCTCATCTTTACTATCATAATCACTTTCTTCTACTAATAGATTTCCATTCGAAATCTCGGTTGCCATATTGATAACATTATTTAATTTTTGCTTAATTTGACGGTTCACAAAAAATGCAATAATTACTCCTATGATGATATTAAAGAGAATAGCACTGAAGATGATTATGATCGTCTCTTTAATACTAGCCTCTGTTGCAACTATCGCTTTACCACGCGCTTCGTTGATCATTTCCTTTAATTCCATTAAGTGCCCAACGACCTCATTGCTCAATGCCTGAGTTAAATTTCTTTTAGCATCAAGACCTTCTGTACTCCCACTTTCTACTTCTGGAACAATTTCTTCCAAAAACACTTTATTCATTTCAGTATCACTATTTTGAATAAAAGTGAAAAGCTCTTCTTCTCTCTTAGTATCAGTCGAACTTTTTAGTTCTTCTTGAAGACTATTAAAAAGTGCTCGTTTTTCTTCAAAGTCAGTAACAAATTTTTCTTCCGGTGAGTAAATATAATCTGCGATTCGACCATCTTTGTCTCTAAAGATACCCGCCATATCAGCTGTTTTTACTGCTCGTTCTGATCTTCTCTCAAGTGCAGATAATTGATCTTGTATTTCTTGCATTTCATTGTATATAAAAAATGCAGAAATCGTGAAAAGAATAATCGAAATACTCAGTGCAAGATTATACTTCACACCAAGTTTAAGGTTTTTAAAGCGTTTAAATAACATCCTAAGTGCCCCCAAAAATAGTCTTTTGTTTTTATTATCGGTTAATTTTGTAAGCACTTTAGTAATTAAGCAGATAAAGTGACAAAAAGGGAGATTTCTTTCGACAAAATTCGGGAAGTGACAGGCACCCCCTACCTACCTATCTACCTATCTAGGTCTCCAGCTAATCAAAGCCGCATTATACTCATTCCTATAAATAAACTTCCCGTTCTCACACACAATATATTTACTTAGAACATCCTCCACCAATGATATATCTACGTTATCGGTTAGAATTTTACTCATATTTTTCTCTAAGCATTCTTCATACGATGAATATACTTGTGTTCTGGATAAAGGAATGATCTTACAATCTGCATAAATTCCTAGTTCATATAATAGATTGAGCAAATCAATATAATCTTTACGTGGAAACTTCACCTCAATACCATATTGTTCATGAAGTTCTAGGTAATGTGGCTGTATTGGACCTGTTGTCATCCCAATGACCGCTAATCGCTTCGCATGTTTATGAATATGAAGCAATGCTTTTTTAATTTCAAACATCCGATAAAAGCAATTAAAGCCAAAGATAACATCATAGTTTTTATTTAGATCGATATGTTCCCACTTTTCATGAATGAACTCAACGTCCGTCATATTTCGTTTATGTAATTCTCCCTTTAAAAAATCAAGAATTGCTGAAGAACTATCCACAAGTGCTAGCTTCTTTACTCTTTCAGCTAACGAAAACGTATAATTTCCCCATCCTGGTCCAATTTCAAGTAATTCATCTTGATCATCTATTAAACTTGAAACATGGTTCATTATTTCTATGGCATAAGGATCTGGTTTCCCGATGTTGTTTTTCTTTTTTAGCAACTCTTGCCAGAAGTTCTCCTCACTCTGATCATTTATCATTCTCTCAGGCAGATTTCCTTGCCAGTCTTTTATCCCTTCCTGCCACTTTTCTTCAATACTCAGTAACCTATTCTTTATATTTTCCATGTGACCTCCAGCATAAGTTTTTGTTTCCACTGTTCCAACATATATATTTATCTTAGCTACTATTATTATATCTTTATTATTGGCTTTATTACTAAGGAATAGGCTCTGCTAAATAACAGTAAGAGGTAATCACTTTATTTCAATTCCCGAAACTTTTGATTCACATTTTCACCATAATAATGTAAAATAATTAGGTAAATATACCTATCAGGAGTGACTGAGATTGGTTACTGCATTAACATCCAACACTCTAGAACTACTAGAGAAACAACTTGAAAAATCAATTATTGAACTACAAGAAGAACTAAAGAAAACTGTTAAAAGCTTTGGCCTCAACAGTACTAGAACAATAGGCAAGAGTAAACAATTAGATAAATTCATTTTCGAACTACAAGTATTAAAGCAACTTAAGAAGAGTTTATAGGGGGACATGCACCTTGTCCCATTTTTTAATTCAACATTAAAAAGGGTGTCCAATGGCGGACACCCTTTTTTGGTGGGACAAGGGACCTGTCCCTCTGTATTCTTCCTAAAAAACAGAAATTACAAAATACCTTGATTTAGGTTCAATTTCTATAACCTCTTCATGACTACCATTTTTGTCGTTCCAATTTATTGTTACAAACACTTCATCCGTTTTATTTTCTATCATCCTCAGTTTGATTTCCTAGGTTATTATTTTTGCACGGGACAGAGGGACAGGTTCTTTGTCCCCATTAAACTTGGCAAAATCAGTTAGTTTAGTGGGACAAGGGACCTGTCCCCTTGTCCGCAATTTTATTGTATACTTAAAAAAGAGCTTAGGGACGAGGGTGATTTTCAATGGTTAATGTATTAGTTGTCGATGATCATATCGCAGTAACTGAAGGAACGAAGGCTATATTAGAAACGTGTAATGACATTTTTGTTGATACTTTGTCGCCACCTTTTTCTATCGATTTGATCAAGGACAAAGATTATGCAAAATATGATGTTATTTTAATGGATATTAATTTAGGTTTGGATCAAAACGGAATTGAAGTGTCTAAACTCATTCTGAAGGACCAGCCTGATTGCAAAATCATTATTTATACGGGATATGATATTGAGGATTATTTTGTAGAGGCTGTCAAAAATGGGATTTACGGAGCTATAAATAAAAATACAACGAAACAGAATATCGTTACCTATATTCATCATGTTCTTAACGGTGAAATTGTAATGTCTTTAGAACTGTGTAAAAGATCGCTTAAGACCTCGGCAAAACAACCACCAAGAGAGAAAGTCGGCTACACGGAGCGAGAACGGAGAATCCTGGAATTATTAGGCGAAGGTCTAACAAATCAGGAAATTGCAGATAAAATCTACGTTAGTAAACGAACAGTAGAGTATTCCATTACTGAGATATTCAATAAGCTAAACGTATCGTCACGTGCAGAAGCGGTTTTAATCGCAAAATCTGAAGGATTGTTATAAAAAAAAGATAACCTCTCCTTGTCTTAGGCAAGGACAGGTTATCTTTTTATATTTCAATGATTACTTTAAATCCGTCACCAGGGTTCGTATCAATTTTCATTGTTCCATTTAACAACGCTACTCTTTCACGTATTCCAGACAATCCCATGCTGCTTTCTTTGGAGAAAACTGAATCTAAACCAGCACCGATTCCATTGTCTTCATAATGAATAACGATGGTCTCTTTAATGTTAACAAGGATTAGATTAATATGGGAAGCTTCTGAATGCTTAGCAGCGTTGTTTAATAGCTCTTGGACAATTCGATATAAGTTTAATTGAACATCCAAATCTTCAGGCTCGTTGAGATTATTCACATTTAAATTTACCGTCATATGATGGTTTTCTTCATGTTGATAAATTAACTTTTCCAATCCCTTTTTCAACCCTAGATCATATAAAACATTCGGTCTTAATTCATAGCATGTTTCTCTAGTTGTTTTAATGACCTTTGTGATGTGATTCATCATTTTGTTTATCTCATCAATACTTACATCATTACCGCTTATATACCATTCACTCGCTCTTTCAAAATTCTTTTGAAACGAAAGCAAATCTTGTAAAACGGAATCATGAAGGTCCTTCGCAACCTCTGATCTTTGTTTTTCTTCTAACTTATAGAGCACGCGGTTAAGCCATATTGGATTCGATTCTTCCTTTGAATGCTCCAAGTTTTCTAGATAAGACATGAGGTTTTCGATCTTTAAGAAGTTCTCAAGGGTTACATGGGTGTAATAGGCAAGAGTTTTTAGATACGAGAGTTCATCTCTCGTTAGGATAGGAGTATTTATTCGGGAAATACATACAAGTAAGTAAAAGTTTTTATCCGCTTCACCGACATTGATAATAAATCCCCTATTTAATTCAATTATCTGCCCGACAGCCTTATTACATTTCTTAATTTCTTGTTCGTAGTCCACAATGTCTTGGTCTAGCTCACTCAGTATAGTTGAATTCTTACCAATCTCAATATGGTAGATATCACTAACCAGTGTTATTTCTAGGATTGTTTTTTTCAGTTCATCCATGACCTGACTAATATTGTTAGCTTTCCTTAAGCTCTCCGTATATTGGAGGATACTATGTTGATAGTTTTTCTTTTCTGAGAAACGATTAAATTTTGTATCTAATATTTCCTTATAGTAGAAGGTTATCATATAGATCACTAATAAAAAGATAAATAACCGGATTGAATATAGTATTGGATTATTCCCTTTCGTCATTGCGACAACAGAAATACTAATTAATCCAGGGATTAATCCAATGAGAAAATAGTACCTTACTCGCCCAATCACAAAATCGATATCATGGATTTTATCTGCTAAAAATTGATAAACTAATGCAGTTGGGATAATGATTAGGAATCCAGCTAAAATAATTGGAGGAAAGATATAAACCTTGAATAGTGCATAAGGAATGATATAAAAAACGATAAAAGGTGAGATAGCAATGATATTTGATATAAGCAGAATTTTAATTAAATATTTTTGTGCCCTATATTCAATTCGTCTTAATCCTAAAACCATCACCAAAAACCCTACTAAATATAGGATAAAGAATGACAATAGATTTAAAGACTTTCGAAAAGATAATTCTACAAAGGGCAGTTGCTCAAGCAAAACATTTAGAATAACCAAAAGATAGCCAAGTTTATAGAAACATCTACTAAACCAAGCCCTTCCAATATCTGAGAAGTAGTGGTAAATAAAGTGCAGAAACAATACCGGAACCGCTAAAAACGTAACAAGGTTTAAATTTCTAAGGAGAAAATCCCCTCTCGTAGAACCACCTGCGCTAAAATGTGCAATGGAGAGATCCAATAGGAAAATAATTAAATAGATTGAAGGAAGATTTAAACCACCTTCATATGTTCTATAAATATGGAAACACGCATAAAGAACAAGGATACCAACAATAGATGGTACGATAATTAGAAATACGGTTTGTAAATCAAAAGTATAATCAAATTGAAATTCTTTTACTTCCCCATTATCCTTTTGCACAGTTATTCTTTCAGACTGTTCAATTCTTTCGTATTTATTTACTAATTCATATTTATGTGGATCTTCACCATTAACTGTAAGAATAATGTCCCCTGGTTCTAGTCCAAATGATTCAGCTATTGAACCCGGCTCTATCTCAACGACTGTAACAGGTACAGCTGGATCATTGGTAACCCTAGCCCCAATAAATGGATGCATAGTAATAAAAATTGTATTATATGCAATTATAATTAAAAAGACAATAACAGCTAAGGTGAAGAACCCTTTTGATTGTCTTTTATTCACTTTCTTTTTTAATGACTCCTTTTTGCTTTAAAAAGCTTTTGATTAGAACCAATATTTAGATAGAGACACCTTGCTGTGATCTGTAATCATTTTAATAACCTGAAGAGTCTCTTCCTTCGTTACTTTCACTAAAGAAGCTGTACCTGCTAAAACCGCTTGCTTTTCTACCTCATTGTTTCTTAGGTAATTAACTGTTTGCTCAACTGTTGGATTCATTCGAATCTCTCCTTTTTAGATGGTTTCTAAAAGTACATCTTTTATTGCTTTTTGTTCTATCTCATCTACAAAAAGTAGGCATGAGCGATTTAAAAGTATTTGTTCTAGTTCCTCTTTGTTCTTAGGATCAATTAGGTATGCTACTATATCGGATATTTCATAGTTTGATCGATTCATCATACCCTCCTTTAACACTTCTATTTTACTAAAATTGTAAGGTAATTGAAAATAAATTTTTTGTAAAATTAGGAGATATGTTGTTGATAATGGTATTTTTCGGTAAATTATTGTTGAAAGATAGATTAATCAATATGCAATTCTACTCATTGATATTTACAACCTCTTAGCAGTTACCCTTACTTTTAAGACAAAAAAACTCCCGCCTTCAAGTTCGGGAGTCTCAATTTCACTATTCATTCTCTTTAATGCTGGTCAGGTAAATCAGCGTAACTCGGTCCACTCACCGAAGCTGAAGTATCGATTTTAGCTGCTGATACTTGCTGAGGCTCAGAAAATAAAGAAATACTAGAAATCGTAAGTGCTACTGCAACAACTACATGTAAAAAGTACCGTTTCATAAACATGACCTCCTAACTAGTTTCTTCTATTATAATTGGAATTTACCTTTCATGATTTGGGCATGATGGGCATCTAGCTTTTGTTTCACCATGTTGTACTCTGTTTTAGAACCATACACATACGAAATTATAATAATAGGAATATTTTTATTAGATTAGGAGGCGCCTTTTTCCAAGAAGCCAGCCTCAATCCTTTGAGCTGCATGAATCATTTCTTCTTTTCCTTGCAATCTGAAGATCGTAATGGACTTTTTGATAAAGCTAGAACCATGATCAACATCACCCATACGATAATAATTCGAGCCACATTGAAAATAGAGCTCTCCTAATAAATACAAGGTTTCCATTCTTAATGCTTTTTTTATTCCTTTTTGACAAAATACAAGAGACTTTTGATAATCCCCCAAATCAGTATATGCTTTTCCGATACCATAGTAGATTCTCAAATAGATTGTTTCATCCTTTATCTCTTCTAAAAACTTCATACTTTGAAGCAGCTTTGTATATAGCTCTAGTGATTGTTCATATTTCCCTTTCTCTTTATAGAAAATGGCAAGGCTGTTGGCTATTTCAATTTCTCTTTCCTTCATTAGCGTTTTTCCATCTTTATAAGTCATAGAAAGGGCAAGCTTCAGCTTATCTATTCCACTTTGAAGATCTTTAAACAGGTAATGTTGACAAATTCCTTCATGCCATGTAAAAAACTGTTGATGCTCAATGGTTTGAAACAAAGCGTTTCCTTTTTCTTTTTGAACAATATGATAGACAGACTGATAATCACGTTCACGGATGTAATATCTGATCATTTGATACACATCCCTTACATAGTCCAGTCGTGGTGTTTCTGCTATTTCAAAAAAATAATTCATATCGACTCCGAGCTTACGAGATATTTTATATAAAATAAGGGAAGATGGGATTTCATTTGAATTTTCAATCTTACTAATTTGAGCTTGAGTACAAATTCCCTCAGCTAACTGCTGTTGACTTAAATTCAACGATTTCCTTAAGTCCTTAATGACACGACCAATATCAACAGTTTCATACATACTCCACGCCCCCTGCTCAGTATCTTAATCATAATCTACTAAAAAGAACATACCATGAAAGTGAACTATACATCTATGTTACTCTCTTCCATATTTAACATAAAAGAGAATATTCGTATAATTATAAAATATTTTAAAATAACAAGGACAATGGTTTTTTGAAAACACCTTGCCTTCTGTAAGGTTTGTTATTCGTTCTACACCACTTTGACCAGATGCTTCTAACCTTCTAAACTAAAAAAACGATAAAGCTTTCGCTAATCGTAAAATTTTTGTAAAGGGGATAGAAAAGATGTCAAAAAAACTAGCTACTATTGTTCTTGGTACCTCATTAGCATTCAGCACCATCTTACCCACATCCACATCATTTGCCCAAACTTCATCTGAAAAGCTCATGGAACAAATGAATCTAGAGCAAAAGCTGATCGAAAAGGACAAGGATGCTCCATTATTCCTCTCTGGAAAACTCTCAAAAGATAAAATGAAAAATGACAAAGATGTGAAGGAATTTTTAAAAGCAAACAAAGAGTTATTTAAGATTGATTCCCATAAAGAACTAACATTACTAGAAAAAGAGACGGATGAACTTGGCATGACTCACTACAAGTTTGCCCAAACCATTCATGGTGTGCCAATTGACGGAGCTGTCTTTGTTGTTCATACGAACGAAAACGATGAAGTCATCGCTACAGCTGGACAACTATATTCTGATGCTGCTGATAAGCTAGCAAAAGCACAAACAAAGGCTTCCATCACAGCTGAAAAAGCGGTAGATCTAGCCTGGAAAAAAATTGACTTAACAGAAAAAGAAACGAACAGTGGACATGAACATCAAGACGAGCTTTCTAGCTCAGAAAATACTCAAGTTAAGAAGGATTTAGTGATTTATCATCACGAGGGCACCTACACATTAACCTATAAAATCCAGCTACAATTCATAGAGCCATATGGAGCAAATTGGCAAATTTTTGTTAATGCAAAAGACGGTTCAGTTGTGGATGCTTACAACGCTGTTAACGATGCAGCTACTACCGGAACTGGTTATGGAGTACTAGGCGATTCTAAAACACTCAACACCTATTCCTCAGGTGGCACGTATTATTTATATGATGTAACCAAGCCGATGAATGGTGTGATTGAAACATTCACAGCACAAAATCGTTCAACATATCCTGGCGCACGTTCTGTTGATAGCAATAATGCTTGGACAAGCTCTACGCAACGAGCTGATGTTGATGCTCACTTTTATGCAGGAAAGGTATATGATTACTTCTTAAACACACATGGCAGAAATAGCTTTGACAATAAAGGTGCTACTATTCGTTCAACTGTTCATTATGGCAGTAACTATAACAACGCCTTTTGGAATGGTTCACAAATGGTGTACGGAGATGGCGACGGTAGTGTTTTCGCTCCATTATCAGGCGCACTCGATGTTGTTGCACACGAACTAACACATGCTGTAACAGATCGATCAGCATCTCTTGAATACCGCAACCAATCAGGAGCGTTAAATGAATCGTTCTCAGACGTTTTCGGATACTTCCTAGATCCACAGGATTATTTAATGGGAGAAGATGTTTATACACCAGGACAAGCTGGCGATGCCTTACGAAGTCTCTCAAACCCAGCTCAATTTGGCCAGCCTGAACATATGAATCAATATGTGAACACCACATCTGACAACGGTGGAGTTCATACGAATAGTGGAATTCCAAATAAAGCTGCTTATTATACAATCAGTAGCATTGGCAAAACACAAGCAGAAAAAATCTACTATCGTGCACTAACTGTTTACCTCACACCAACTAGCAACTTCAGTTACGCACGTGCTGCCTTATTACAATCTGCTGCTGATTTATATGGTAGTGGAAGTAGTGCTTATAGCGCTGTGAAGTCAGCTTGGGATCGTGTTGGGGTTAATTAAGATACACACGGTCGTCCCCATCTTTACACACGAGGGACATGGGGACAGGTCCCTCTCCCCAACCTTTAAACCCGAAATAAAAGGGACACGGGGTCAGGTCCCTCGTCCCCACCCTTACACACGAAGTATGGCAGAAATAAGTTAAAAGGACATGCTCTATATAAGGCATGTCCTCTATTAATTAGTCTCATGATTTCTACTTTAACCTTGGTCACTAATAATCTTCACATTTAAAATATCCGTCCCTTTACGATCAATAACCTGTATAAAGCTATCTACCACAGCCGGATCATAATGTGTTCCTCTACATCTTAAAATTTCCTTGACTGCAAATGAGAAACTATTGTTTTCCCTATATCTTCGATTAGAGGTCATCGCATCAAAGGAATCTGCAACAGCAATAATTTTTGCTTTAATCGGGATTTTCTGCCCCTCAAGGCCCGAAGGATAACCGCTTCCATCTTCTCTTTCATGATGATATAAAATTGCATCTAAAATTCCATTGTTACTAAATGTTTTTATGTGCTTAACTATATCATATCCTATCATTGGATGGGTTTTTATAATTTCATATTCTTCCTGAGTTAATCTACCTGATTTATTTAATATACTCTCAGGAATACCTATTTTTCCAAGATCATGTAACTGGGCAGCGAGTTTTATCTCACTACAAAACTTCTGATCAAACCCCATTTCCTTAGAAATTAATTCAGCATATCTAGCAACATTTGAGGAGTGAAAGGCAGTATACTTATCTCTTTTATCTATACTATTTGCCAGAGCTGTTGTCATCCTAACGAGATTTTCTTTTTGTTCAATACTATTTCGTACCAATGCTGATATCGCATACCAAATGGCAAAATAACTGATCCATTGAAAGAAAATAACTTCAATCTCAAAAGGTAAGCCATCTGGTGCTACAACATACCTAATAATAGTAACTAATATACTCTGAAGAATACCTTGCCAAACTGGTTTAAAAACAAGTCCTGAAAAAACCATAATGATACTATAAAGTCCGACTAAACTTCTGCCAGTATACACATGAAAATCTATCCAAATAAAAAGCGCAAAGACCAAGAAGAACAAATATCTATATGTTATTAATATTTTAATTTTTGAATTTAAGTAATCACTTTTATGAATAAAGGTTTGGAATAACTTCAACTTCTTCCACATCCACTAGAGTTTTCTTCGCATGGTTAAAAAAGAAAGCCTTCACAACATCCATTCAGCTAACTTTTAAACAGGTACATTTTTGATAGACTACGATTAATTGGTCTAACTCATGACTTTTCATAATTGTCTTTTCATCCAAAAATCCAAAAGCCTGGGCTGTATAAAATAAGTTCTGACGAGCTGCTTCGATTTTTTGAACTAACTTTTCTTTATCTCCCTCTACAAAAACACATCGATAACAACTTTCTTTCCTACGGTTATGCATATATTTTCTCATACTTAATTTTTCTATATCTTTTTTCAACACTAATAGCCGTTCTATCTAAAATATCAGCTATCTCCTTGAATCTCTTGCCACTTTTTCTTAACTTTAGTAATTTAAAGTCTTCACTTGTTGTCCAATGTTTGTATGTTCTCATTTTTCATCCCCTACCATTTGTAATTATTATGAAAGAGACCAAGAAGGCCTCCCCAAGAGATCGCCTTGTCCAAGAGTTACTTTTAATTTCTTTAAATAAGATAAATCTATTGAAGATTTTATTCCTTCCATTATGAGTACAATTCCCTCTTCCGTACAGTAGTCAACAAGGAGAGAAACGACCTTTTGCTTTTGCTCTGACGTATTTAAATTTAAAGATAAATAACTGCTTAACTTCACAATAGAAGGCTTGATTTCAGTCATCTTTTTTAGCGAATTAATCCCTTTTCCAACGTTCGTAAGCGCAACAAATATACCAAGCTCTTGTAGTGTATTAATTGTATTCTTTATATCTGATAGGTCTCGTCTATGCTCTTCCTCATTTGTTTCATCTAATTGAAGAACTAATCGACCGATTATATCTGGGAACTTCTTAATTAACTCATTAAGAAATTTTGGAAAGGTTTCATGAAACAAAGTAGATGGAAAGATACTAGTAAACAAGAAGTGCGATTTTAAAAAAGGAAAAGCTTCTATCGCCTTCTCAATTGAATAAATATCATGTTGGTATAAATGATTATGTTCACGCACTATACTATATACTTTTTCTCCATTTAAGCCCGGATTATTCCTAGTAAAACTCTCATATCCATATATAGTTGATTTAGCAATATTCCAGATAGGTTGAAAGCTATGATGTATACCATACATTTCGGATTCATTACTAAATGACATGAAAATCCTCCTCTTTCTAATTGAAACCATACTAAATACCTACTTTCGTCAAGTATATTTCTCAATTACAAATATGTCCAAGTGCGTTCATGTATCCTAACTAAATGTTTACACTCTCTTTAAATCCTTTTAGACAATATAATGAAACAATTAGACAAAATTATAAAATTTTAAGAAAAAAAAGAAATAGCAAGATTTCGCTATTTCTACTGTCTGGCAATTATAGTTTGGATTGATTTTAATTGAAGCTTGGATATCCTAGCTGGTTCTTTGTACCCAGAGAATTTAGCAAAGTAGGTTTGACCATGTGATTCAATATATTCGATTTGACTAACATTCACAATGTTTGATCGGTGGGATTGGACAAAATTATCCGGTAATTTGTCTAATAATTCTTCCAACGATAAAGATGATTGATAAACTTTATTACTTGTATGAATAAATGTTTTTCGCTCTTGCTTCTCAATATAATATATATCATTCGTTGGAATTACAGTAATATTGTTATAATATTTTAAAACCAATTTATTTTCCTGTTTTTTACTAGAAGGATCTTCTACTAATTCTTCTTCCTTTATTACCATATGGGAAGCTCTTTGCAGCGCATGTTTAAAACGGTCGAACTCTATAGGCTTAATAATGTAATCTACAGCATTTACACCAAAGGCTTCTAAGGCATACTCATCATTTCCAGTGATAAATATAATTTGCAAATTAGGTAACAATTTTTTACAAGACTTTATTGCATCCATACCATTTATTAAAGGCAATTCAATATCAACAAGGGCAATATCCGGTTTTTCGGTCACAATATACCGAATAAGTTCTTCTCCATTATTCGCCTCACCAACAATTTGATAGGATGGCATTTTTGAAAGAAACAACGATAAGATTTTTCTAGAAGGGAGATCATCTTCAGCAATAACTACCTTCATTTCTCTTTCACCTTCTTAAATAATAATTTAGTACCTCAAATAACTCTCCAATATCTATTGGTTTCGTTAAATAACGATTGCAGCCAACTTTCAATGCATTTTCAATATCTTCTTTGATAGCATTAGCACTTAATACAACGATAGGAACATTACTTTTATCTTCATTTCTTATTATATCAATGAACTCCAACCCATTAATATCCGGGAGACTTAAATCTAACAAAATAAGGTCAATATGACTACTCCTAAACATTTCAAGCCCTTTTTGACCTGTGGGAGCTATAAAGAGGTTTAACTTCTGATTCTTCTCATTCAACACATTTCTCATAAGCTCCCGATTCATTTCATTATCCTCTATATATAAAATAGTAGAATGTGAAATCGTCAAATTAGCCTTTTCAGCTTCCCTTTGTAATGAAAATTCATTTTTATTATTGGAGTGGATTAAAGGTATTTTCACTAAAACCTGTGTTCCTTCACCAAAGTTGCTAGATAATTTTATTGTGCCATTAAAGCGATGTAGAATTTGTTGCACAAGTGCAAGTCCTATACCAGCACCAGGGATTTGACTCTTATGAGAGCCGCTCCTATAAAATGGATCAAACACCCTCTTAATATCCTCTCTCGGTATGCCTATCCCAGTATCTTTAATCGATATACAAATATGATTGTTTTCTTCGTAAGTATGAAGAAAAATTTTACCGTTTCTTTTGTTGTACTTTATCGAATTGTCTAAAAGGTTTATAAATAGCTGTCTCAATTTTGTGCTGTCAGCCCAGACGATAGGGTCATTCGCTTGTTCGTTAAAGTAAAGTTTTAGATCCATCTTCTCAGTAAGTGGTTCTACCATCTTTACACTCTGTTGTAAAACGGAATTTACTGATACTTCTTCCATTTCAAATCTTAGATTCCCAGCTTCAATTCTAGAAAGATCTAATATGGAATCAATTAGTTTTAACAAATGGCGTCCTGCAGATAGGATTTCATAAACGTGTGAATGCTGTGTTTTCGTCAAGTCTGGCTCCATATCTAATACCTGTGCAAACCCTAATACACCGTTAAGTGGTGTTCGCAATTCATGACTCATCTTAGATAAAAATTCAGATTTCGCCCTATTTGCTTTATCTGCCTCTTCCTTTGCTACTAACAACTCTTTCTCAACCATTTTCTGCTTAGTAATATCTACAATCGTACTTACCACTTCGACTGTCTTTCCATCTTTAACTATAGGTTTTAACGAACTAAGTAAATTTAAACCGTTAATACTGTTTTCATAAATTACCTCAGCACCATTCCAGGCTTTTTCATATTGCTTTAAATGAAAGTGGTACATCTCGGACGATATCGGTAATTCCTCTAAAGCTTTTCCTAATATATCACTTGGCACTAAACCTACCTTATATAAAAATTGACCATCCACTAATGTATGGACAAAGCGGCTTCCCTCTTTTTTAAACTTATTAATAATACATAATTGATTATGTACAAGATCACGCATATCATCTTCAATTTCTTGTTGTTTACGAAAAGCTTCATTTCTTTTTGAAACATCTCTACCCATTAGATATAACCCGATTATCTTCTCACCATTTTTAATAGGGATAAAAATAAAATTAAAATCAATGAGCTCCCCATTTTTTTTAACAATTTGAATCTCAATAAAACTATTCATATCAGATTTTGCATCGTTTAGGGCCTTCTCAATATCTCGTTCTTGTTCCTTCATAAACAGGAAGTGAACGTACTGCCTTTTTACTTCTTCCTCCGTATAGCCGAGTAAGTATAATAATGTTTCATTCACTTCCCTAATAACTCCTTTTTCATCTACCTCGATAACCATTATAGGAGTTGAATGAAAAAGTGATTTAAATTTCTCGTCTACCAAATTTTTACTTATTTTCATATTTTCTCTATCCATGTAAACCAGAAAAAGGAAGTTGATAAAAATGAACAAAGCAGCAATTCCTATAAATAAAGCAATATGCTTGTGATCACCGTCATAAAAAGATAAATTTGATTGATCAGATATAAAAGTTGTAGCAGACAATAAGGAATATTGCACTCCGATTACGAGAATAGACATGACAATGGAGCATACCGTGGCCAGCGCTAAATAGCGAATCCTACTTAAAGACATACACTTAGCATATTGGATATAGTAAGGGGCAACCAACGTTAATATGATAGAAAAGCAAAGTGCTACTAACAGTCGAAACCAATCAAAATGTATCTGCCCCAAATGTCCAATCGAATAAATACCTGTCAGATGCATAGCGATAATGGTTAATGAAAAGATTAGACCTGCAATGAAACGATTGGTTTTTGTTTTATTCCCTAAAGTAAGATTATAAAAAGTAAATAGTAACCCCATAGAACCAAATAATAGAGAGATACCAAGCAAGACAAAATCGAATGTCGGAGTATGAGGATCTTGATAACCAATAAGTCCGATTAGAACAATCGACCATTGTGCGCATCCTGATCCGATTGCCATAAGGATAAGCGTAAGTAATCTAAATTTCCCATCTGAAGAAATTAATCTCCTAATGTACATTTGTCCTAAAAAGAAGCCAATAAAATTAATAATAGCAGCAACACCTAAGTAAAATAGATGTTTGTAATCCAAAATCTCCATTTTTATATCTCCTTCTAGTCTCCCTTTTATGTAAAACCCAAATATAAGATAAAGCCTGTATTCATCGAATACAGGCCCTTTCTATTAACTCACTGTCTTAGACATATAATAAAGAAGCTCTTTTTCTAACATTTTTGTCATTTGTTTTTTTTGAACTGGTGGGCTTATAAGGAATCCCTGAACTTCATTGCAGTGTAAATCATGTAAATAATGCAGTTGTTCATCCGTTTCTACACCCTCAGCAACAACGATTAATCCTAACTTAGTAGCCATTGAAATAACAGCTGTTGCGATTACTGTATCATCTTGTTCCGTTAGGATACCTTGAATAAATGAACGATCAATTTTCAATGTGTCAACAGGAAATCTTTTTAAGTAGTTCAATGATGAATATCCTGTACCGAAGTCGTCAATAGCAATAGATACTCCCATCTTCTTTAGCTGTTTCAAAGTACGTAGTATAGACCTTTTATTCTCCATGATGGCCGTTTCTGTAATTTCTAATTCAAGCCATATCGGATTCAAGCCTGTTTTCTCTAATATCTGCTGCACTGTTTTGACAATATCCGAATGTTTAATTTGCCATACAGAAAGATTGACAGACACTTTAATTGGCGGATATCCTTCATCCTGCCATCTCTTATTTTGCAAACAAGCTTGCTCCAACACCCACTCGCCTACCTGTAAAATCAATCCACTTTCCTCTGCAATAGGGATAAATTCTGAGGGCGAAACCATACCAAGCTCTTTCTGTTCCCAACGAAGTAGTGCCTCAATTCCTGAGATCTTACCTGTATGTGTGTCCATCTTGGGTTGATAAAAAAGATGAAATTCCTCTTTTTCTAAAGCGTCTCTCATATAATTTTCTAGCTTGTATTTATTTGATAATAATGAGTTCATCTCACTATGGAAATAACGATAAGTATTTTTCCCCTGATTCTTTGCTTGATACATAGCTGTATCAGCATTTTTAATTAAAATATCAACGTCTTCACCATCATTAGGATACATACTGACCCCAATACTAGTAGTTGTTACTAGTGAATGCCCGTCGATCTGATAAGGTTGCCCAAGAGCATGAATTAATTTATTCGCAATACTGCTCACTTGATCTTTATCATCTATATTAGAAAGTATAACAGTAAACTCATCTCCACCAAACCTTGAAATCGTATCTCTTTCATGCAAATTCTCTTTTAATCTGGACGTAACGGCTTGTAGTAATTTATCACCCATCATATGGCCAAAATGATCATTTACATATTTAAAACGATCAAGGTCCATAAACAATACGGCAACGTTCATTTGTTCATCGTATGCTAGTTCTAGTTCCTGCTCCAATGCTTTTTTAAACTTATATCTATTTGGCAGCTGAGTCAAACTATCATGTGAAGCATGGAACTTTATTTTTTCTTCATTCATAATTCGCTCAGTTATATTAGTAGCAAAGCATAAAAGAGAATGTGATGAACCGTCCTCTTCAATAATCGGTATTTTCATAACTTGCATCCAATGTTGATTCCCCTCACTATCAGTGAGAGAGGCTTCGGGTATAAAACGGTCCTTTTTACTGTTAATCACTTCTCGGTTGATTTGAAAATAGCGTTCAACCTCTTCATCATCTGGGTTAAACTCTGATTCTTTTTTCCCTACAATTTCCGCAGGAGTTGTTCCTAATAACTTTGTGAAAGCTTCATTTGCTAACTTGAATCTTCCGTTATAATCTACAACATATATCGCGTTAGGACTTTTACTGATAATCTTACTCAAGAAATTTTTTTGAGATTTCAGCTGCTTCTTCGCATGATTGAGCGATGTGATCATCTCATTAAACCTTTTTATTAGGGCTCCTATTTCTCCTTTTGATTCATCATTTTCAATTTCTGAACGAAAGTTCCCTTTTGCTACCTGATCTACTGCATAATGAAGCTTTCTTATAGGATTCATTGTCTTAACAGTATGAATAGCAGCTAGAAATGTTAATAGAATGATTAGGATGATACTACTTAACCAGAGAGATTTATGAAATTTCTTTACCCCTAAATAAGTAGTTTCTGATGGTACTTGTGCAACTATACCCCATTCTAAGCCTGGAATATATTGATAGGAGGAATACATTTCCACATCAAATTGATTGATTAATTCCATATAACCTGTCTTCTTTTTTAAAATTGCTTGTACAGCTGGATTATCAGAAACATCTTCACCTAGCATTTCCCTTTGAGGGTGAGCTATTAAAGTTCCTTTTGAATCGACAATATAAGCATAGCTATCCTTTCCTATATTCAGCTCTTTAAACATAGACTGAAATAACCCCTTTTGATCAAGGTGGATGGCCATATGGACGATTCTTTTTATCTCATCCTTCTCGTTATTAACAGGAAAGGATAATAGAATAATAGACTCATTTTTATCAGATTTGTTTACTAAAACATCACTAAAATGTAACGTCTCCTTCGTACTTATTTGTGGTTCATACTTACGTTCACTTCTCGTAATAAATTCATTAAGGTTTAAGTTTTTTGCAACTAAAATCTCACCTTCAACATCGGTCATTGTTCCCCCGTCAAAAAAAGGAGAGGAATCAAGAAGTCTCGTCAATTCACTATTTAAAACTAACGAATCATCCTGTAATAAATCCTCATTTTGTTTATTCGTTTCAGATATAGCGTTTGCATTCTCGACAATCATTTTCGCCTGGTTAGATAAGCGATGTACGGCTAGATCAGTCATTTCTCTATATTGATCTTGAGCTATTTTGGGAAGAATGATGCTTGAGGCTACATAGATAAAACCAGTAAAGAATATAATCGATATAAATAAAAACAAAAAGGTTCTTTTAAATAATCTAGACTTTACTACATTAGAAATTTTAAACTTTAAGTTCATAACACTAATCTACCCTCCTTAAAATGGGCTGTCCCACATTTGTGAAAACAGCCCTCCACTCTTTACTCAAGAATAAATTTTTTCAATTCTTCTCTCATTTCTTGTGAATATATGTCTAGTTTTTCTGCTAACTTATTTAATTGTTCCATCGAGGCAGTTGTTTCTTCAATTGATGCAGAAACTTCTTCTGTACCCGCTGCTGTTTCTTGACTGATTGATGTTATTTGGGTGGCATTCTGTACAATAACATCCTTTTGTTCAACCATCTGCTTCATAGATATAACAATATCCATAATCTTAGTATCCGTTAGAGTAATCACATTTTCGACCTTCTTGAATGCTTCTTCGGTATCTGTGACGGCTGCCCCTTGTTCACCCATAACAGAATTTGTTTTTGTAATTAACTCAACAGTATGTTTTGTTTCACTCTGCATTTGATTGATAATTTCTCCTATTTGCATGAGTGCTGTTTCAGATTGCTCCGCTAGCTTACGTACTTCATCCGCGACAACAGCAAAGCCTTTTCCGTGCTCACCCGCTCTGGCAGCTTCTATTGCTGCATTTAAGGCTAATAAGTTTGTCTGACTAGCAATCTCTGTAATTGTGTTTACAATAGCATTAATATTATTCGATTTTTCACTAAGTGAATCTACAGCATGAACCATTTCATTCATCATATTATTGGTTCTGTCAAATTGGTGTTGCAACAAGTGAATCTTCTTTGTTCCTTCACTTGAAATAGTTAATAATCCACTAGATTCTTCCTGAATATCACTAGATTGTTCTTCAACCTTTTTAATCATCTCAGCAAGCTCATTTGTTACATTTGCATTTTTTTCAAGTAATTCCGTTTGATCTCCAGCTCCGGAAGCAATTTGCTCCATTGTAACGGCTACTTCATTTGAAGCGACCGTATTTTCATCAGCACTTGTAACTAAGGTTTTAGAAGCTGATGTGACTTCTTCTGAAACGTGAGAAACTTTCTTTAGCATTTGGCGAAATTCCGTTAGCATGTTAGAAAAGCTTGCTGAAAGCTGACCTATTTCATCCAGACGAGCTATATCTAGCTTAGTTAGTAGATTTCCTTTCTCAACCTCTTTCATTGAGCTTTGAAGCTTCTTAATCGGTCTTGTGATCCCTCTTGTAATAAACACAGATAGCAAAATACCAATCGTAATAATTAAGGCTAAGGTAATAGCAATTGGCATGATTACCCCTTTTACTTTTTCTTCTAATTCAGAAATATATACCGTTCCACCGATCGTCCAATTTGTTGTTGGGTTTGTTATAAAGGCCATTACCTTCTCGTCGCCTTCAAATTGATAGTGAATCGTACCACTTTCCCCACTTTGCTTTATACTCTTATAAGGCTCTTGATTTGATACATCTTTATCAAGATATTCTTTGTTAGGATGAACCATATACCTCCCCGAACTATCAAAAAGGACAGCATAGCCTGTTTCACCTATTTTCACATCCTCAATAATATGAGTAAGAGCTTTAATATCTATATCAACAGAAAACACACCTACAACCTCACCAGACTGTTCCACCACTTTTGCTGCACTAACAAGAAGTTGATTTGTCTCCGTATCTAAATAGGGATCCGTCCAAATGACTTTATCAGGATTTTCCACAGCTTTTGTATACCAAGGTCTTGTTCGTGCATCAAAATCGGATGGTAAATCAGCTTGTGGATAGAGGATCATCTCTCCAGCTTCACTTGTACCCATGTAGATATTAATAATGGCGTCTTTACTTTCTACATTTTGCTTAAATGTATGAAGGATGTTATCCATATTGCCGTCATTTTTATAGTTTATTAATGTGGGATCATGACTAAATCGATTAACAATGTTGCTGATATTACTAAAGAATAGTTCATATGAATTATTAATACTTCCCATTTGACTTTCAACACTTGTCACCAATTCGTTTGTCGTGACAGACACACTTGAACGGTAACTAACAATTGAAATAATCGCACCCGTTAAAATAATCATTGTAATAAAAGGTATTAAAATCTGCCTTTGTATCGTTTTTTTAAAGAAATTAAGGTTTATCTTAGTTTTTCTTTTCCCCATACTCGACACCCCCGTAAGCATCATTACTTTTGGACTATTTTCTTACAATTTTATTTACCATTCCCTATATTGTCCAATTGGTTTAAGGTGATATGATTCTCCATATAGATCAATTACTAATCCTTTCAGACTTAAAAAGAACGCTTATAGACAATATCCGACAATATCTGAAAATATTTTAATGAATGATTTGTTGTATTTAGATCTGGAAAAGATGAAAGAAAAGCAAGTAAGTTGCATGGAGGGTAAGTGGAGAATATAAAGCTTTAAAAAAGTCTATAATTTATAGCTTGAGGTATTTTGATTAGCCTACGTATGGGATGAGGGAGGTTGCTGCTCCTCCAGTTACATACATTTTTCTGAGGTGTCTGATATTACCGGGCACGCTAATAAACAAAAAGCACTTGTTACCTAACAGGCAAACAAGTGCTTTATTAACTTTATATCTCATCTCTAAACTGATGAGTATATTAATCTCAAAATTTTCATGCTACAAACCTATAACATCTTTTTATTCTTTTTCCTCCATTTTCTTCTTTAAATATTCAGCAATTTCTTTTTGCCCATATTGTCTAGCATATTCAGATGCATCCATATTCTCAATATTCTCTCCAGTATATCTAATTGAAATATTTATTCCTTTTTCGACTAGAAACTCAGCTACTTCTTTATGCCCCGCCATAAATTGCTCCAAATAGCGGATTTCTTTTTGCTAAGCTTACATCTAATTCTGCGCCGGCTTCTATTAAATACTTTACTATCTCAATATGCCCCGCTCCAGCAGCCACTCTTAAAGGAGAAGCGTCAAATATATCACCCTTTGTATTAACATCAACTCCTTTATGGATTAGATATTCTACTATTCCAAAGTGTCCTTTCTTTGCTGCAACATGTAACCACGTGCCAAATGGTGTCATTGAGTGTAAAGATTCTGCATTATCGCCTAATAAACGCTTTACTTCATTAATATCACCAACCTTAATAGCATTTCTTATAGTTTTATTTAGACTTTTTTCATCCATAATATTACCTCCTATATTCCTGCTACCTTGTACTAGCTATGTCTCCTAAATCTTCAAGCGCTTCAACAATATCATCAAAGTCACCGCCCATTTCTTCAATAGCCTTTAATCGATTAACTACTAACTCTAGAGCATCAAGACTATGTTGTCCTACTACGGCATTTGGTGCCTAGACAAGGTTTCTCCCCAATTATTGGATCTATCCCATACCTTCTTAATATTTCCTGACCTTCTCGAACCAGTTCTTGCTGCTTCTGACCAAGACCTTTTTTAAATAGAATATGATGTGCATGAGGATTTATCATAGCAGTAGGTGGGTCACAGTGCATTTGCCCATGTTCTAGTACATTTATCTTACCTTAAGCAGAAAAACACCTACGAGTCAAAACCAGGACAATACCTGTTTATAGAATCGAAGGTGTTTTTCATTTTGAATTTATTTTAACGGTTTCATATCTATGTGAGATTATTCAAATAGATTTTCGTACTCAGTAGACCAAAAGAATCCAGTTTGCACACACCTACTATCAATTCTCTCTAGCTCATCTTTTAACCAGTCTATTACTGATTCAGGTATATCGTTATCAATAAAGGCATCCTCATCGTTAACCTCTATTGCTTTATCAATCATGGATATATAGGCTAGTATACACTCTGCAAACTGGTTCAAGGAAGAATTAACAAATATTTCTTCATAATTATCTCCATTAGGAAACACTATATTTTCTTCCTTCTCCGTTATACATATTGGATCCCCGAACCAGTTGACCCTAAAAACCAATACTTTTGAAATTGTTCTGGCATATCAAATAAATTAGTAATAGGTCTAAATTGTGGCGAAGTAAATTCCAAATACGGCGGTGATGTCTCCGGTAGACCTCCTATAGACAAAAATCTCTTAACACCATCCGAAAAAACTGTATCCATTAAATCTTGTTCTTTAAATTTATTTAATGGCCCATTCTTAATAACATCCATCTATCAATAAATTCTTCTGGTGTTATCATTCTATCACCTTCCTGAATCTTTTATAAAGGTATCTAATCTTCTTGCAATTTCATCATCTACTCCAGTTATACCCCAGTCCTTCTCCACATTGTGGATACCACAATATCCAGGATGCAGACTTTTTGGAAGAGCAACAGCTTGCCCACCTTCTCCAATATGATGATGCCTCATTGGTTCTTCTATATACTCCTTGTATTGGGAAAGTGTTTTAAAAACTTCTCATCAACTTTTGGAACACGCCCTCTTTTTATCAGAGCTGTATTTTCAGTACTCCAAAATAAATTACATTATATCTTAGGTATATCAATCTCTTTGCCTGGAGACTTACTAATTAGAACGTCAGGAAGGCCTGGGTTATTCTTTTTCAACTTATACTTTTGAATTTTTGTTAATTCAGGGTCAAAAGAAATGTTTTGTGATTTAAAGTCTAAGCTTAAAAGTTTATTATAAATCTTCCTCAAAAAAACTCTCCATTCCTCTAATGAAGAACTTAAAATTTCATCTGAACTCTCTAACAAACGGCAGCCATCTGCATAATGAAACATTAGTAAACCTGTTCCTAAGTCACAAGCCTCATTATCTAAGATGACTGTTAGTACCTCAAACCCACTATTCCAATTATAATTTGCAGTAAAGTAATGGAGTATTAGTGGATTATCTACCTTTTTTAACTGGCTGATTAAAATACTTTTATCTGTATTATAAAGTAACCCCACCAGATAAATAATTTCTGAGTTAACCATCAACTAAACCAATTCTCCTTACCTTTAAGATTTCTCTTACTCATAATTTGTAGCAGCAATAAAATCAAAAGCACCTGTTGAACTAATTTCATTTTTATATTCAAAATTATATATTAAAATTACTGCATTATATGATTTCTTTAGGTTTATACTTTTCTGGATTTTTTGGATGACAATTTCTTCATATGAACACCCATCTAATAATGCTGAAATATCACTACTACTATTCTTATAGACCGCTTTTTCTATAGTATCCTTATCTGTTTCATCCATATCAATATTAAAATCGATAAAGAATTGAGATGGGACTGACTCGCCATCCTCAACATACGTTAAATCAACATACTCTCCTATTGAATCCTCATCGTTAAAATTCCCTAACCAAATTGAAACCCATCCTTGTTTTTCCATTATAGTAGCCTCCTACTGAATTAAAACAATATACCTTGATGGTACAACCATCATGAGTTTTGACTTTCAAGTAAGCATTTTTAATCATCCTGACATAAATACTTTATTAGAAAACAAAAGCACTTGTTACCTATAAGGAAATCAAGTGCTGTTTCTATGCATAATAGGGATTCCTGCAACTTTATACTGCAAACATCCTTTTCTAATTTGATAACTCTAATCCAAAAAAGTTCATAAAATAATACAGAAATAGTTAATTTTGTATTTGTAATTCCCTTAAAACTTCTGTGCGCAAATCACTCTCAATATTCCCATTCTTATAATCATTCAATAAAGAATTTATTCTTTGAATATAACTATCTGAATTCTCGATACATCCTTCAAAACAATCCATAAAATGGTCTACTAATGTATCATCTACTAAAGCAATTGGTTCTGGATAATATTTGACACCTTCTCTTTCAAATGCTTTCCTACTAGTATAAGCAACTGCATCAATAACACAGTTCCAAGCCATGACATCTGTTTCATTATCTGACATCTCTTGAATTATTGTTATACCATTTTCCTCGTTATCTAATAATTCATAAAGGTTTTCTCCTATATTTTCTTTATATTTTAGCCACTCCCAACATTTATATATAATTTCCTGAGCTAAAATTTGATCTTCCTTTTGAGAAAATACCGATAAAACTTTCTCTGAAAGTCCAAGAAATAATATTACTTTACCATCATCTGTTAAACTACTAAAGTTAGTATTAGCCATAATTAACCTCCAACTAGTCAACATACTTTCCATTTTTAATTATTAGATTAAGCCTACCAGTTACTTTAATGCTTTCATCAATTTCCGATGTTACTGCGATTTTTAGATTAGGATATTTTAAACTTAATTGCTTTAACACACCAGGCGGAACTTTATCGTTCGCCAACCCTTGATAACACTTTCTACATACACCTGAAGGATTCGATTGATGTAGTTTTAATGTTCCTGCTACATCTTCTGGTTTTATACCTGCCTTTATTACTGCTGAATCAAATTCATTCAGAACGCCTTCCTCTGCATGCCTAGTGAACAATGGGTTATTTCCTGGGGCTTTAATATTCCTGTTTGGCATTACTTCATCTAAATCAGGCAAACCAGCTTCTTTACGTACTTTTGGTGATCCTCCTTCAAAAGTCAAATTTTCTAATCCTTTTACATCAGTCTTTCCAACTGCAACTGTTTCGGTTTCTGGAACATTCCATTTTCTTCTTAATGCATCTATATCATTTTTACCAATATTAATTGTACTTTCTTTACCCGTACCCTTATCAACCTTCACACTAGACCTAGAAACAACCGAATCAATCCGATCTTCCACCGTCGACCTACTAAACACATTCACCGGCACTGAATTCGCCGTACTCATTTGAAGGGACTGATTGGGAAATAAGGTTCTGCCTAAGAAGTTGGTGACGTCATCAACAAATTGGGTTCCTCCGTTTTTTACATCTTTATATAATTCTACCGTTTCTTTCTTGATTCCTTCAAATACTTTGTTGTTTTGGACGATTTCTTTTACTTTTTGAGAGATGGCTGGGTTTACTGCTTTGGTGTTGGGTGCTTTGTCTTTTTCTACTTTTAATAGCTTGAGGTATTTTGATTGGCCTACGTATGGGATGAGGGAGGTTGCTGCTCCTCCAGTTACATACATAATCCCCTCTTTTTCTGAGGTGTCTGATATGGATTGGGCTACTGATTCTAGGACGATGATGGGGTCATCGATGATTTGCTCGAGCGTTCCGGCAAAAGTCTCTACTCTTGTGTTTGCCGCCTTCTTTAAGAATTCGGGTTCAATTGAGTCTGGTATTTTACTAGATATCGCGATGATTCCCGCATCAATGACAAGGCTAATCAGGCCTTCTGCGATTTCATAGATGGCAACACCTAATCCTTTTATGAAATTCCATACCCCTTCAACCGTTACAGAAACAACATCACTTACTCCTTCAAAGAAGTTGGTGTAGGTATCTTTGACTGCAGAGGCTTTGTTTGAGTATTCATCATCAACATTTTCAAACTTCTTTACTTTTGTTTCATAAAGGTCCCATAAACCTTCTATATTCTTTTCAAGCATTGCCTTGGAAGATTCAATATTCGTCCGAATAGCATCGAGCTGTTGTTTATTATGTCTGCTTCTTTCTATTTCTTCTGGAGTTGGATCGTCAAACAAACCAAATAAGAAGCTTGGGGACTTATGTGTTTCTAGGATCGCATGGAACATATTGTTGTTTACCCCTGATTCAATCTGTGTGAGGTTCCACCAGATATCATTACGATCGACTCTCATCATACTATTTCGAGAAATAGGTGTAATGTAGGCAGTTGTATCGGTCACGTAGTTTTCAAATAATGATAGAAGGTCTTCTATTTGAGCTTGGTAGCTAGTAATATTTTTCTTTGATTGCTGAATGGTGTCATCCCAAACATCCAAGCTTTTTCCCGCGTTACTTTCTACATAAACAGCTATCGAGGTTAGGGAACTATGCATTTGATTTAAGGCATTTTTGTATGTATGAAGTTGTTCAATAATCTGATCCAATATTCCATAGTTAATTTGGATGTCTCTTTTCATGACTGCCCACTCCGAATCATTTCACTCGCTTCTTCGTCGGCCTTCTTCATTTCTTCTAGCATTTCTTTACCAGCAGCATGAATAGCATACATATCCTTTAGCAAATCCTTATTGATATCATCATTCATATTATCTAGAATCGCATCTACTTTTTCTATGAAATCAGAATTAAAGTTCTTTAATTGATCTCTTGTGCCAGTACGGAAGGTGTCGGTATAACTACTAAACTCTTCAATACTTGATTGAAGTGTTTGTAAAGTGGTTTGTAAATCGTGAACACTCATCTTTATGTTTGTTGTTCCCAATACGTAAACTCCTCTCTACCAACTTTTTATCTAAAATGAACAGATTGAATCGTGGCAAGTAATTGATCAATCTCTGCTATCATTTCTTCTATCATTTCTCTCATCTCTTCTTCAACAGATGCATTTTCTAAGTCCATTTGCTCAAAATTTTTCTTAATCTCATATTTGGCATCCTCCAAAGACGAGCTAATACCAGAAACTAAGTTATAACAAAAGCTTGACGTATAAAGTGCCATTACCTTTTACCCGCTCTTTCCTTAGATTGGATTTCAAGCTGAAGACGTTTCATGTCATGTGCTGAGAATTCGATTGACTTCATATTTTTTTGAACAATAAAATCTTCTTTTATAAGCAGAAGAAAGGCTTCTTCCATATCATCCTTATAGCCTGTATGGATCACATTTGTAATCAAGGGCTCTGTAAAATAAATCGTTGTATCTTTCTTCATCTCTCCTACAGGATAAATAGCACCACCGTACGGGAAATACGTTTGATACCCTGTTGGTGCTATGAAACGCTTTGTAATCACAACTTTAGTAGGTGAAGACGTTTGATGTTCCGGAATAAAATGAAGTGGATTAAGTTCAACAACTGTTCCTAGTGGTAGTACCTCTCTCATGATTTCAATACAGGATGTAAGAAAGAGGACAAAAAGCCTTTCAGGTAAACAAAAATATGTTTGTGCAAACTGAATCACGTGCTCATAATATTCTCTTCTATAAGTAATCGTTTCTCCATTTGTACATTGTATATCGTAGGAAGATCGCTCTTGCTTGTAAGCAAAGTAAAGTTCTTGAAAGACAAGTTCATCATCAAGAAACACATCTGCAAACTCATTGATTGCCACACAATATCTAATCTTTGCTTCATTTGATAAAGAATCAATGACTTGAGCCACTTTTTCCATAGCGAGTGTTTTTAACTCCATTTTTTCATTCAACCCACTCACTCACTTTCATGTTAATTTTTTACATACATATGTATTATAAATGAAGTAGTTGGAAATTATATGGTAAAGATTATCTAAAAATAACAGTTGCACATCTATGCTCCTAGATATATGTACTTACTTTTTGAAGAAAACTAGTCTGAAAGGTTACTAAGCAAATAAAAAAGCGTCCTACATGTTGTAGAAGTAGTTCGGTTTTCAAGTACAAAAACATAATTAGCAAACAAATTTTTTGTGGCTTATCGAAGGTTTTCATAAATGTAACGTTATTTTAGCACCCTAATGTGCATTCCTTTTAACAGGATGACAAAAGTTAGAATCAGTGTGCGAGTTTGTTTGCTAAATTATTTCGGGATCAATGTGGTAATGTTTTGGATATTCAAGTTAGATATTAGACTCTCTGATGTTATTCATGGGTAGGAATTGATAGGCGGAGAAATTCCGGTTAAGGTATATAGTAGGTGCTTAAAAAGCCGATATAAGCGGATATATTCCGGTTAACTTCTCTAAATATAACCAAATCTAAAGTTTTGGTTCAGATAAGCGGAAAAAATCCTCTTATTTTGTGAGAAATGTTGGTTTTTCCTAATTTAAACGGAATTTTTCCGTTTATTTTTCAGGAAACACTACTATATAGTGCAAAAAAATGCTTGGAGACACAATGTTCCAAGCATTTTTGCTAATCAATTATCTGTAAATTCAAGTGTGAATTACCGTTCAAATAGTATGGTTATTTCTAATTTAGCACTTCAAAACAGAATTATTATATGTTGTAGAAACGTTTTTTTATCATTCATGCTCTTTTGACAAACTTCGGGGAGGCACCAAATAATTCGCAATCACTTTCACATTCTTCCCATAATCCACAACAGTTGTGGCAACGGCAGGCTTACTTTGTATATGTACCTTAGATCTTTCTTCATCCACCTTCTCTACAAAAACGGATATCTTGTCTCCCCAGGTTAAGGCGTTTACTGCTGTTTTTGCACGGATCATACCTTCCTGTTCATTCTCATAGGTGATTTTCGTTCCGTTGATGGAAAGAACAGCATTTTTACATAGCTCGAAGGTAGTTTTGTATGGTAGGGTTAATTCCATTTCTTTTTCCTGCTTCACACTGCTAGTACCTGATTCTCCAATTGATTTCATTGAAATTTTGTTAATGACCCCTACTATAATCGTCATTCCTAGTCCAAAAAAGAGACCTGCCATAACTCCTATTTCCAATTCTTGAAACATAAGTCCCATGATGACTCCAAAAGGAATGCTAGTGAAGAAAAACATTTGCAGCAGCTTCTTCATCCTTTATCATCCTCCTTTAAGCACACCCACATGTTGTAGAAATGCTGTTGTCTAATCGACAAAATTCGGGAAGTGACAGGCACCAAAAACTCCGGACCAGCACCTATCCCGAGCGTGACACCTACTCCGGAACCCCCACCGCATTCACAGGATAAAACCGAAACTTCACTTCACCAATCACGGAGTCATAGGGAACGAATCCAAAAATTCTGCTGTCTTTGCTGTTTAAGCGGTTATCTCCCATAACAAAGAGCATGTCTTTTGGTACTTTTGTTTTTCCAGTGATTTCTTCGAGGGTGAAATCAAAGGTTAATTCTTCTAATGTATTATTTTCTTTATTTTCACTCAAATACTCTTCTGGATATTCTTTGCCATTGATAGAAAGCACATCATCTTCCATCTTAATAGAATCTCCAGGGAGACCTATTACTCTCTTTATATAGTGTTCACCTTCAAGGTCTGGAGCATCAAACACGACCACATCAAAGCGTTGGATCTTTGATGTTTTACTCACTATCACCCGATCCGCATCATGAAAGGTAGGAGACATTGATTCCCCAAATACAGAAGTTGGAGTAAAGATAAATTGTCGACAAATAAAAACAATGATAATCGCAAGCACTAATGTTTTCACCCAAGAAAGAATTTCCTTTTTTGTACTAGCTTTCATTCTTGATCTTCACCTCATATTTCTATTTTCTATAAAAAACACTTCCAATTTTAAACAGTTTTTCAACCACTTAAATCATACCACACTTCTGAAAAGCATTTCCCACCCATTCCCTTAAAAGAAAAGGTTGTTTTTCCATTCATTTTTACCTTTAAACATCATATAATAAAATTTGTCTGTTAGAAACTGTTAGGAGTTGAACAAATTGGAAAATAATAAAAATCTTGTCCATAAGCATGAAGAAACGCTATTTATTATTTGTATTATCGTCAGTGTTTTTATGGCATTATACTTACTTCTTTCGATCATTGGCGTTTTTATTGTATTAGCGATTGGGCTATTATCATTATTCTCACATGCCCTATCTATGGCACACATCCAATTAAACGGGGTGAGATTAAGAGAAAATCAGTTTCCTGAGCTTCACAGCAAGGTTATTACTCTTTGTCAAAAGATGAATTTAGATAAAATACCTGAAGTGTATGTGATTGAATCTGGCGGACTTTTAAATGCATTTGCTACAAAAGTTCTAGCATTATTCGGGAAAAACATGGTTGTACTATATTCTGATTTCATTGATATTGCAGACGATTCAGAGGACTTCGATATTGATTACATCATCGCTCACGAGTTAGCTCACATTAAAAGAAATCATATCGCTAAAAGTATCCTACTCTCATTATCTATGTGGGTACCATTCTTAGGCACAAGTTATTCAAGAATGGCAGAATATACATGTGACCGCATGGCAGCTTATTATACAGAAAAACCGGAAAATGCTATAAACGGTCTTTTAGTTCTAGCTGCTGGTAGAAGGCTTTATAACAAAGTTAATATTCAAGAATATTTAACGCAATACAACGAAAAACGGGGGATTTTCGCTATTTTAACTGAGCTACTATCAACACACCCTCCTATTCCAAAGCGCATTCATGAGATTGAACGTTTCACATACGGAGAACCTTCCTTACAGCTTAAAAGCAGAACAAAGAGAATTGTTCTGTTAATGTTTGTTATCTTTGTTGTTATTCCTACAATTTTCATTGGTATTGGTGTAGGAACAGCAGTTGTTCTATCACAATTTGGCAGCAAGTTAGAAGAATTTTTCATGGAAAGTGACTACGGGTATAGCTATGAGTATACTCCTTTAATGCAGGCTGTAATTGATGCTGATCAAGCAGAAGTGGAGGACCTTTTAGTAAGTGGTGAAGACCCTAATGAAATAAATGAGTACGAAGAAAGTGTCCTAATGATTGCTGTTGATAATAATCGTGGAGACCTTATTCCCTTACTCGTAGAATATGGAGCAGATCCTAACTGGCAAGATAGCTGGGGATGGACAGCATTAATGACTGCTGTTTATAACGAGGATATTGCTTCTATTAAAAGATTATTAGATGCAGGTGCAGATCCTACTCTTACTGATTCTGAGGGGATATCCGCTGTTGATCATGCTTATGATATTGGGAATGATGAGATTATTGAGTTGTTGAATTCCACTATTTATTAGATCCAAAACTCATGACAAAATTGGTTGATTTAAGTTGTAAATCATTGGTGCATAAGAAAAACCTAAGTAAAAGAAGTCTTCTACTTAGGTTTTTTTTTGTATTTCGCAAGACCATCTTCATTCACAGACGTTTTGTTTTTGGATAGTCAATCATCTTGTTTAAAATGTATTAGATAATTTTTTCAAAGAACTAATAGTAACCTCATACTTGTTCCCATATGTCCTAGGCGACGGAATTTCTTCCTTCGGCCCATAGAATAATACCTTAAAGTCATCATCTTTGTATTGAACAACAAAAAAGTCATCAAATTGGTCAAAGGTATTTTTGTTGATTGTGATAAAGCTATTATCCTGCGCAGTTGTTTTCACGCTTATTCTTCTGCCGTCTTTCATCACATCAAATCCATGCTGGTTGGTAACTTTGGCAAGCTCACCATTTGTATAAAGAACGCAAAAGAATTCACCTAGACGACCGATGAGATGTCTTAGTTCAGTTGCCTTGCATCCAAGAACATTCATTTCAAATCGTAGCATTTCTAAATATTCTTCATATAATTTTTTTATTTGTGAGATTCCGATTGTAGATTGATCCTTGTAGAGCTGAAGCTTCCCTTTATCCCACTCACCGACTACAGATTCAAATTCTGCCCCTTTAGCCTTGTGAAAAATAAGCCCAGTATAAGGATAATTTTCACCGACATATCGATATGTACTTCTATTAATATAAATAAATAGATGTTTAGTAAAAGCTATCCCGTTGTTATAACGGTTATAGCAATAGTCGGACAGAATAATGCTACCTGGATTCGTATTAAATTTTGTTACTAAACGTTCTTTTATTTCTGCTGATGTTAATGTTTCACCTTTTCTTTCTTTAAGAACCTCTATTATTTGTTCATAAATGGTCAATGGAATCCTCTCCTCTTGAAACGGGTTATTTCTTTTATAATCTAAGAACCCCGTCACAGATGAGTAAGGACGGGTTTTTGATCTTATCATAACCTCATTAATTACCATTCACAATAGTTCATTGCCTTTTTCTTACTTCGGTTTTTATAATCGGCAGATCAAGACAGAGGCAAGACGGAGGGACAGGTACATTGTCCCTTAAATTTCCTTTAAATATATTAGCACTAGAAAATCAGCCTAAAAACTATAAAAGAGAGTACTGTTAACACAGTAACTCTCTTTAGGACACACTAGACCCTATTCTTCTTTATCTTTACCTTTATCACCGTTTGCATTTTTATTATCAGCTTTTTGCTTATTTTCGTTCGCTTTCTGTTGAGCTTCTTGTTTTTTCTCATTAGCTTTTTGCTGGTTTTCAGCTTTTTTCACGGAAGCTTCTTGCTTTTGTTCGTTAGCTTTTTGTTGCTTTTCTGCTTTTTTCACTTGTGCTTCTTGCTTTTTCTCAGTAGCTACTTCTTTAACTTGAGCAGGTTTTTCTTCTTTCGGTTGCTTTTCAACAACTGATGTTGTAGTCACAGTACTCACAGGCTGTACGGCAGTTGTTTCTTCTTCAGTAGAATTCTCTTCTTCTTCTACCGTTTCTTCATTCATTTCTACTGGTTGTTCAGCATCCGCAAGGTTCTCTTCTGTTTGCTCTTCTGTTTGCTCTTCTGTTTGCTCTTCTGCTTCTTCACTCTTTTCACTGTCTTCGAGGCCAAATTTAGCCGCTTTTTCCTCAAGCTTTGCTAGTTTTTTATCTAGTTTAGCAAATGATTTTTGGATATTTTTCATTAATGCCTTTTGTGCTGTAGGGTTTTTCACTTGAGATAATGCTTTTGCTAATGAGTCAATGTTATTTGCAAGCTTAACTTCAACCTCATCTTCAGTTTCTTCTAGACTTTCATCGGCATTTTCTGCTGCCACTGCTTCTTGTGTATCTGTTGCTTCAACAATATCCTCTGCAGATTCTGTTGTATCAACCGCTGCTTCTTCAGTTTCTATAGTGTCGCCCGCTACCTCTTCCGATTCAGCTAAGTGATTAGCTGCTTCCTCTTGAGTAGCAATTGCTGCATTAAGTAGTTCTTCTGCTTCTTCACTTTTACCTTCAGCTATTAATTTATTGGCTTCTGCAATACGTTCTGCTGCAAAATCTGCTAATAGGCGAGCTTCTTCATAGTCGTCAAATGTTATAGCAAGTCTTATTTTTTCCATCATCGTCTTTACAAAATAAAAGAAATCTCCCGGAACTAATGAAGGCTCTTCTTCTTGAATTTCTTTTTCAGTGGTTTCAGTGTCAGTAGCAGTATTCTCTTCTACTTCTTCTTCAATTGTTTCGATGTCGATAGCAGTACCCTTTTCTACTTCTTCCTGAGTTGTTTCAGTTTCGGCAGCAGTATTCTCTTCGTTTTCATCTATAGCTGCTTCTTCATTTTCTACTACATTTTCTTCTGTTGTAGTATCTTCACTAGTTGACGTTTCGTCACCTACTGTGATTGTTTCTTCTGTTACAGCTGAATCTTGCTGATCCTCCACACCTTCAGTTGCTAATGCGGCTGGTGTTATTAATGAAAAGATAAGTGCTGACGCGATTGGCCCGCAGACCAGAAATTTCTTAAACTTCTTGTACTCCATGTAATTTTCCCCCCCTAAAATGATAGTAAAATAAATCATTCGGTGAGAGCTGATAAGTATCTGTCCGTATCTAGAAGAAAAAACGGAGCATAGGGACTGTTATCTTATTCCATATGAAAGAGTCTATATAGTTTTCCAAAAAGATATGGGTACCTAGCCTCATTTTGAGATAAGTCTACATAGTTTTTTTCTAAAAAAAGCCCATACGAGATTTCTCTCGCATGAGCTTTCATCATCATAATATTCATAACGGGGAACACGGGACCTGTCCCTGTTCATCCTGGGACGAGGAACCTGTCCCCATGTCCCTTCCCTAAAACAACATCCCAGCGATCGCAGCACTTAAAAGTGATGCCAATGCTCCGGCGATAACACAGCGCACGCCTAGTTTAGCAATGTCTGGACGTCTACTTGGGGCAAGACCACCTAAGCCACCTAGAAGAATTGCAAGTGATCCGAAGTTTGCAAATCCACATAAAGCAAAGCTAATAACAATGTTTGTTTTATCTGATAAATTAGCCATTTCAGGTGTAAATGCTGCATATGCTACAAATTCGTTTAAGACAATTTTTTGTCCGATAAAGCTACCAGCTTGGAGTGCCTCTGCCCAAGGTACACCGATCATAAAAGCAATTGGAGCAAAAACCCAGCCTAATATCATTTCTAGAGAAAGTGATTCAAATCCGAACCAGCCACCTACTCCACCTAACATTCCGTTAACTAATGCTATTAACGCAATAAATGCAAGTAACATCGCACCAACATTTAGAGCTAGTCCTAATCCGTCAGATGCTCCTCGAGCTGCAGCATCAATAACATTTGCTGGTTCGTCCTCTTTATCATTAATTTCTTCAGATAAAGCTGATTCAGCTGTTGCAGCAGTTTGTGCTTCTACTGCATCTTTCGTTTCAGGAATCATGATTTTTGCCATGATTAAACCTGCAGGTGCAGCCATAAAGCTTGCTGCTAAAAGATATTCAAGTGGTACACCCATTAATGAATATCCAATTAAAACAGAACCTGCTACAGATGCAAGACCACCTGTCATAACAGCAAAAAGCTCTGATTGAGTCATTTTAGCAATATACGGACGAATGACTAATGGTGCTTCTGTTTGTCCAACAAAAATATTCGCTGCCGCTGACATTGATTCTGATTTACTTGTTCCTAATAACTTTGAAAGTCCACCACCAATGATTTTAACAACCCACTGCATAATTCCAACATAGTAAAGAACTGAAATTAGCGAAGAGAAGAAAATGATAACTGTCAAAACTTGAAAGGCAAAAATAAATCCGATCCCTTCATTTCCTATTAAACCACCAAATAAGAATGTTACACCTTCATTTGTGTAGCTCGTAATATCTTGTATCTTCGTAGATAACCAGTTAAGAGCTTTTTGCCCTAGTTCCCATTTCAAAACAATGAAAGCAAATAAAATTTGAATAGCAAGTCCACCTAAGACCGTACGATAGTTAATCGCTTTCTTATTGTTTGAGAATAAAAATGCAATTCCTAAAATAAAAACAATGCCCATAACTCCCCAAAGAAAATTCATTATGGATCCCCCCATATTATTAATTTAAATAAAACTGTAATCCCTTTCATTTCACAATATGTCAGATGTCCTACCTCTATTAATTACATAAAGTTACCACTCAGTTGGTAACCGCATACATAGAATACTATATTCGGATGTTGTTTGTCAAATGGGTGCCTGTCTAAATGGGTGCCTGTCACTTCCCGTAATTTGTCGATAAGTGACAGGCACCACCCGAAATATGTCGATCCTCAAACCCTCAGTAGCATAAAAGCTTCATTTAAATTATTATATTTAGTAGATAGTATGTACGAAAATGTGGTTTGTTATAGGAGGATGTATGTTACAGAAGTTTGGTTTTTCACAATATGAAAGTAGTGTTTATGAAGTTCTAGTATCTAGTGAGGAACCGATGGATGCTACTAGCATCGTTAAATATTCAGGTGTTCCAAAATCAAAGGTCTATGAAGTGATCTCACGCATGATCGAAAAAGGGATGATACTAGATTCTGTTTCAGAAAACAAAAAGTATTATACCGCGTTGCCATTATCACTTGCAATCGAAAAATTAAATACAGAATTTCAAAAAGATTTAAAACAGCTAGAAAACATCAATTTTCAAAAAAAGTCATATTATGATGAACATGTTTGGAGTTTGAAGGTTGATACCTCCATTCGTGCACAAAGCAAACAGCTTGTTCAAGACGCGAAGAGCTCTATTCGAATTTCAACATGGAATGAAGACCTTGAAGAGTATTTACCACTATTAATTGAAAAGGAAAAACAGGGACTAGATGTCGAGGTACTTGTAGTCGGCAGCATTGACACACCTCTATCAAATATTCATGCCCTTATTCCAGCAACCGAGCACCAGTCACTCGAACACTTTCGCTTAATTATTGTAGATGAAAAGGAAGTTATTTTCGCTGGTATGGAAGAGAATGCCTGGCAGGCCTTAAAAACCATGTCCAAACCATTTATTAAGATTTTTACAGAATTCTTCTACCATGATCTTGCACTAGCAAAAATTAATGAAAAGCATTATGATTTGCTAATGAGTGATCCTGATATAAAAAATACCCTAATGAAATTAAGGTATTAACAAGGAAAAAAACCACTGCAGAGTGGTTTTTTCTCCTAATGCAAAAGTAAAGCTGAAGCAACAACATTCAACAGAAACAGAGTTGAAATCACATAAATTAGAGGTGAAACCTGCCTCCATTTACCAATGGCGATTTTCACAATGGGATACACAATAAAGCCGAACGCCAATCCATCGGCAATACTCGATGTCATAGGTATACAAATAATAATTAAGAATGCCGGAAAACCCTCTGAAAGATCATGAAATGGAATGTCTTTCACTGACGACATCATAAGCGCCCCTATTAAAATCAACACAGGTGCCACGGCGTTTCCAGGGATTAGTTGAATCAAAGGCATAGCAAAGATTGATAACCCAAACAAAATAGCTGCCACAAAAGCAGGTATCCCCGTTCTTCCGCCTTCAGAAATTCCTGCCGCACTCTCAGCAGATGCGATTGTTGGACTTGTCCCAACTACACCTGAAGCAATTGTTGAAATCGCAACCGCTTTGTAAGCACGAGGAAATTTCTTCATATCAGGCAGCATTCCGCTAAGTAGCCCCATATTTTCAAATAAAACAATCATCGTCATTGAAAAAACAGCGATCCAGAATGGGATTTGTAGTAAATTCAATTCGCTTAATTGAAATAAATTGTTATTCGTTGTTTGGAAATCCACTATGCTACTATGATTTCCATCAGTAAGTGCAATTGTCATCACACTAGTCACAACAATTCCAATTAATAAACTACCTTTTACATTCCGAACAAATAGAATTAAAGTGATGATAATTCCTACGATTGTAGAGACTGTCACTGGACTATTCAATTGCCCAAGTGCCAACATGGTTGTTTCACTAGATTGGATGATTCCACCCTTTTGTAAGCCTATAAAAGTAAGAAATAGTCCTATTCCAACGGTAATTCCATGCTTTAAAGAAGTCGGAACCGATTCTAGTATTTTATGTCCATATGAAGACATGCTAACAATAAAGAAAAACAATCCTGACAAGACGATTACCAACATCCCTTGTTGAACGGAAAGCCCTAGTGATTGAACCATCGTATAGCTAAAAAAAGCATTAACTCCCATACCAGGAATCATAATAATTGGAGCATTCACCCATAAAGCCATTAGTAAACATCCTATAACGGAGGCTACAATGGTGGCAATGACCGATGCACCTAAAGGAATTCCGGCATCTTTTAAAATTAAAGGATTCGCCAATATGATATAAGCACATGTGAAAAATGACGTAAAACCTGCCATAACCTCCGTTTTAAAGGTGGTCTTATTTTCTGCAAGCTGAAAGTGTTGATTTATTCGTTGAAGCATCATTCATTCCCCCGTCTACAGCTCGCTGACAATTTCTTTTACTAGCAATAAAAATTGAGCTTTAATGTTCTCGGTTGTTTCCATGACCTCTTCATGTGTTAAAGAAACTTTGGAAATACCAGCTGCCATATTACTTATACATGAAATACCAAGCACCTCTAGCTCAGCGTGTCTAGCCACGATTACCTCTGGAACTGTTGACATTCCTACCGCATCTGCACCTAAAACACTTAAAAGTTTGATCTCAGCGGGCGTTTCATAGCTAGGTCCAAGCATACCAGCATAAACACCTTCTACCAGCTCTATATTTGTTTTTTCTGCAACAGTTTTTGCTAATTGTCTTAATCCTTTTGAATAGGCCTCAGACATATCCGGGAATCTTACGCCACCCTCGTTTGGACCGATTAAAGGATTTTGAGAGGTCATATTTATATGATCGTTAATGATCATTAAATCACCAGGTTTAAAATTAGGATTAATTCCTCCAGCAGCATTTGTCACAAGAAGCTGTGTAACCCCAAGTGCTTTCATGATCCGAATTGGATATGTAACAGAGTCAAGAGAATGACCTTCATAAAAATGAAAACGCCCTTGCATGGCGATGACTTTTTTCCCTTTTAACTCTCCGATCACTAAACGGCCTTGATGACCTAACACAGTTGACACAGGAAAATGTGGGATTTCATCATAGTTAATATAAGTTGCGTTATCAATTTCCTCTGCCAGTACTCCAAGTCCTGATCCTAAAACTAGTCCCACTGTTGGGGCAAACTTAATTTTTGATTCGATATATTCCTTTGTTTCTTGAATTCTTTCACTATTTTTCATTGCTTTCTCCCTCCAGATTAGCTAATAAGTTCTCTTTTCAAACGATTTGCTTCTGCCATTATTTTTTCTTCATCAATCGTTAAGCAGCTTCCCTCTTTCACGACTTGTTTGCCGTCAATATACACATCACAAACATCGCTTCCCTTAGCTGCGTATACTAAATGCGAATATGCCTCACTAACTGGTTGTAAATGGGCTTTGTCATAAGGATCAATCGTGATAAAGTCAGCTTTTTTTCCAACTTCTAAGGAACCTGTATGCTTCATTCCAATCGCTTCTGCTCCAATTCTTGTCGCTAAAGCTAATGTTTTCTCAGCAGGTAGCTTCGTTGCATCTTTATACATTCCTTTTTGCAGCAAAGCAGCAACTCTCATTTCCTCAAACATATCCAAGTTGTTGTTGGAAGCCGCACTATCAGTCGCAATTCCCACTTTGATATCTTTATCTAGCAGACTAACAATATCCGCAATCCCTGATCCTAGCTTCAAATTACTCATTGGATTATGAGCAACTCTTACATCATATTCTTTTAAAATGTCTCTTTCCTCATCATTAAGAACCACTCCATGTGCCATTACAGTAGGCTGATTAAATATCCCCAAGCCTCGAAGATATTCAACAGGACGGGCTCCGTATCGTTTTTCAATATCCAAAATTTCATAATCTGTTTCAGATACATGAATGTGGATCATTAACTCGTTTTCTGTGGCAATCCTAAGGCTTTCTGATAGAGCATCTGTTGTACACGAATAAGGACTGTGCGGTGAAACCATTGTCGTAAACCGTCCATCTGCGACAGTTTTATAAGCCTTTGCAAAACGCTCGGCTTCTACTAAATTGCTTTTTTGATCTTCGTGGGTGCCCATGCTAAAGATTGTATGAGAAAAAGCTCCTCGAATCCCTGTATTCACTATGGATTCCATTACCACATCAGAATCAATTCCATTCGGGTTAAACATATCCGAGAATGTTGTCGTTCCTGATTTTAGCATTTCTAGGATCCCAAGCTGAGCACTGACAGAAGCAATCTCAGTCGTATACCGCTGTTCAAGCGGCCATATTCTCGTCTCCAACCACGGCTTTAGCAGCATATCATCGCCACTACCGCGCAAAAGCGTCATTAAAATATGTGAATGAGCATTAACAAGGCCTGGCAGAACCCATTTTCCTTTTAGGTCAACGACTTGGTCAACATCAGCTAATTCCTGTTTACCTTTACCTATATAGGTAATTTGCTGATCTTCGGTAATCATCATGCCATTTTCATAGACTTGGTTATCATGATCTAAAGAAAAGAATGTGGCATTTTTATAAGCTGTTTTCATTCTATTGAAACCTCCTTTTGGTTTATTTCTTGTATCCGCTTCCTAAAACAATTAGGTTACCACTATAAAGGTAACCCGTTTACAATGTTAATAGATTACACGGCAAGTGCACTCGTTGTCAAGGGGACAGGTACCTTGTCCCGGTCCTTGAAATTGGGACGGAGGGACAGGTTTTCTGTCCCTCATCTCGGAACGGTGGTGATCAAAGAACCTATAAAAACAAGGAAGCCCACACGAGATTTCTCTCATATAAGCTTTTTCTTCATTTTTATAGATCTAAAGATGTGAGTGGGACGAGGAACCCTAGTCACACATCTCTTATGGTCCGAATTTATTCCTGCTGCAAAGCTAATTTAGAACTAAGAGCCTGAATTTGTGACTTTTAAAACGAAAAAGCAGCAAAATTAGCAAGAAAACAACGATCAAAAGGGTTCTCCGCATAAAGCAGACAGGTTTATCTTCGATTTTTGGCATTTTATCAACGATAAACAGACATTTATCTTCGATTATTTAGCTTTTATCTTCGATTCTGAGAATTTATCTTCGGTTATTTAGCTTTTATCTTCGATTAGACAATTTCCGACAAACCCCACACATCATTCAAGTTTTCTAGTATGCAAAAAAAAGCCCATGCAAGACTTCTCTCATATGACCCTTCTTCATCTTCCTATTATAGGATCTAAAAACGTGAGTGGGCCGTGGTGCCTGTCCCCTCGTCCCACCCACGGCCCCCGCTTTATAACTAGAAAAACTAGAATATTATGTCATAATCGACTTTTTTAAATTTAAAAAGTATTTTCCACCTTTATATATCCTGATTTTATCCGATATATAAACTAATATATTTCACAAAAAAAGGAGCAGCTTATGAAAATCAAACACAAATTGCTTATAGCTTTTGCCCTTATTCTTCTTATTCCTTCGCTTACTGTTGGTCTGTTATCATACAACAGTGCGAAAAAAGAGATTAGAGAGGAACTTTTAGCAACAGCAAAAGAAAATATTATTCTTTTAAATTCTAATATCAACAATACGATTGGACCGAAGATTCACGATGCTAGCTTTTTCTCTGAACAAATTAAATCAGAGATGTATGGAAATGGTAGTGAAAATTCAGTTGTTGCTCAGAAGCTTAATCAATATATTGGTCTTCATCCTGAGGTACAGGCTGTCTATATTGGAACAGTTGATGGAAAAATGATCACTTCTCCTAAACTAGAATTACCAAGTGATTATGATCCGCGAGACCGCCCTTGGTATCAAGACGCAGTGGAAAACAAGCAGGAAGTCGCAATTACTAGCCCTTATAAAGATGCAAGCTCTGGTGAAATGGTTGTGACCATTACAAAGTTCCTTAGTGACGGTTCAGGTGTAGTTGGAATTGATTTGAGTATCAGCAGGCTAGAAGAAACGGTTAAAGAATTAGTGATTGGTCAGAAAGGTTATGCGGTTTTACTGGATCCTAAGCAGAATTTCATTGTTCATCCTAATAACGAAACTGGAGAACCAGCGAAAGAAGAACATTATAGTGAGCTTTATAAAAAGGAATCTGGAAGTTTTAGTTATGTTTTAAATAACGATGACAAAGAATTGCATTTTGAGACGAACAAAGTAACAGGCTGGAAAGTAGCAGGTACATTCTTTACGAAGGAAATCAGTGATTCTGCACAGCCAATATTGGTTACCACAAGTATTGTCTTGGGCATTGCCGTCATTTTAGGTGGAATTGCAGTCGTCATTATTGTTTCCTCTATCACAAGAAGATTAAGTGATTTGCAGAAAAAGGCCAAGAAAATTGACGAAGGTGACCTTACGGAATCTATTGAAATAACCTCAAAAGATGAGATCGGTCAATTAGCGGCTTCCTTTAGTAATATGCAGACTAGTTTACGTAATCTTTTAATTAAATTAGGAGAAAATTCTACTCAGTTAGCTTCTTCTTCAGAACAATTAACCGCTAGCGCTGAACAAACTAGTCAAGGCGTAGACCAAGTTTCTTCTGCCATTATCGAGGTAGCAAGTAGTGCTGAAAGCCAAACAACAACTATTGATCGTAATGTTGAGGCTTTAAGTGAGATTTCAAAGGGCTCCTCATTGATCGCGTCAAATACGATCGCAGTAACAGAGTTAACAAAAGCCACTACTTCTAAAGCTGAGGAAGGTGAAGTGTCTGTTTCAAATACTGTTGGTCAGATGAAATCTATTTCAAAATCTGTAAACGAGTCAAATGAAATGATTCACTCTCTATCAAAACGCTCAAAAGAAATTGGTGTGATTCTTGAAGTAATCAAAGGTATTTCAGAGCAAACAAATCTATTAGCTTTAAATGCTTCAATTGAAGCAGCTAGAGCTGGAGATGCAGGAAAAGGCTTCGCCGTAGTTGCTGAAGAAGTTAAAAAGCTAGCCGCGCAATCTCAAGAATCTGCAAAACAAATTACTACCCTAATTAATGATATTCAGCACGATACGGATAACACCGTAAGTATTATGGTAAAAGTAACTGATGATGTAAAAGAAGGACTTTCTGTATCAGAAGAAGCTATTCAAAAATTCAAGGATATTCTATCAAGTATGAGAGATATCTCGCCACAGATAGAATCTATCTCTTCAACAGCACAGCAAATGTCCGCTAGTCTCCAAGAAGTTGAGGCATCAACAAACGTAATTGCTGACTCTGCAAAAAGCAATGCCGCAACAGCTGAAGAAGTTGCCGCAACAACAGAGGAACAACTTGCTTCAATGGAGGAAATATCAAGTTCTGCGCGATCACTTTCCGTTATGGCAGAGGATTTGCAGGGGCTTATTAAGAGTTATAAATACTAGGAATGGGTTCCTTATCACATATATAACTTAAACATACTTTAATCAGGGATCTTTCTTTAGGAAGATCCCTGTTCTTTCATATAAAAAAGACATGTAGTACACCCCACCAACCTTTCTTCCCCTAATAAGTAGTCATTTGAAAAACCTTTTGCACAATATACATCATGTATTTAAATACCGATAAACTGTTCTGATATTTTTCATACTCCACCGTGTAAGTGCCGTCTTCATTGGTCCAAATCCGATTAAAATAATCATCAACTTCCTTTATTAATTTGCTGTCTGTAGATGCTTTGATTTTTATACTTTCTTCTAAGTTATAGTCATCAAGATTGCGAGATGTATAATTGGTCGAGCCTCCTATCACAATTGATTCTTGTTGACTCTTTATGTAGATGAGCTTTGTGTGGTATTGCTCTTTATTCGTAGCGTACCAACGGATTTTAATATTTTCATAGTCAACATTCTGTAACTCTGCAGCAATAGGTAGATTCGGCAATCCAATTTTTTCTTGTCCAAAAGCATTTTGGTTAGGATCTAGGACGATGTTTATTTTTACTCTCCGTTTAGCTGCCTCCTCTATGCTAGTGATGATATCTCGGTCTGCCAAGTAAAACATGCCGATCCAAATTTCATCTTCTTTTTTGGCCTTTTTAATGCCTTGAACGACATGATCCTGTACCTTGCCTTCTGTAAGAATCTGAGCCTTTACTGTTAACCCTTCCTTTGAAGTTGTAGGCTGTATTCTCTCATCTAATTCTGCCTCTGTAGGAAATGCCTTTAAATTACCGCCCGAAAATTCAGCGATTGCTTTCTCCGCTTTTACCATATCCTTTAGGATTTCACCTTTTACTTTAAAGGCAATGTTGGAATGAAATCCGCTAGCATCATGAGGATTGGCAGATAGAATGAACCCAGCATCTTCTGAGATGACCACTTTTCTATGGTTTGCTTTGACGTTCAATAATTTTAAATAAGAACGAGCAGTTACATTTGGTGCGGAGCTTTCCATTGGATTTGGAAGCCAGCCAGATCCACCTTGTCCAAACCACTTAAATGCTGCTCTCCAAATACCAGAATAGATCAGATTAGGATCACGTAGTTTGTCTAAGTCTGTATAGATGACTTCAACTCCACTGTCCTTTAGTGGATCAATTTGCTGTGCTTTATGTGAGCCATATGTTGTATTAATTTCATCGGTAATAAAAATGACTTTTAGGTCAGGGTGCTTCTCTTTTTGTTTTTTGATAGATTCCATTAATTTTTCACTAAGCTTTGGGTATGGTCGTTTGTTGTCCGTATAGCCATTCACAAGGAAAAGATCAAGTATTAGAAAATGCTCGGCTTCTTCAATTGTTTTAAAAACTCTGTTGAAAATGGAGTGATCATGTACTTCTTCTCCTTCTTTTTGATAGGTGAGGTCATATAAAAACTCCACATCTTGTTGGGGAATTGTGTGTATTGTACCTTGATAGGAAATGCCGGGTGGAAGGGGTTTAATTCTGTGATAAATCATGATGGATGTTAGGATCATGACGATCATACCCGTTATGATCATCTTTTTCTTTTTGCTCATTGGGTTCCCTCGCATTGTTTTTTCTTTCTATACCCGTTTTGTTGAGTTGACAATCCCCGGAGCAGAAATACAATTGTAGTTCTTGCTTGTCTCGATAAAGCAGCTTTCACAAATTCCCCTTCTCCTCTCACCTTTTTTTAACTTCCTATTTTTAATTTCCATAACAAACCAACCACCTGTTGAATATAATGCTTAAAAAGGAGGAGGATCATCATGCTAATGGAGTTACTAATTTATATGATGATTGGGTTAGTCCTTTCGCTTTACAGATATAGAGGTATTACTCAATTTAAGGCGATTTTAACCATCTTTTTTTGGCCTCTTGTTTTATTACATTCTTACGTTGAGTTAGTTGAGAGAGTTAAATATAAAAATAGAAAACGTTAAGTAATTGGGACAAAGGACCTGTCCCTCTGTCCCACGGAGTGCGTAGGGACAGGTTCCCTGTCCCGTTTCAAAAGGGTTTTGTAGAAAGCAAAAAGCCCACGCAAGATTTCTCTCGCATGAGCTTTCTTCATCAACTTCTGGTTGGGACGAGGAACCTGTCCCCGCGGCCCCCCCACATGGAACCCCAAGTTCCTTTACTTAACCGCTCCATCCGAAATACCTTTAATAATATATTTCTGCAGAAACATATATACAATAATGATCGGGATAATGGCAATGACTAATGCGGCTAGGGCCAGATGCCATTGCTTTGAGTATTCACCAAAGAAGTAGAACATTTTTAGAGGAATGGTGTACATTCCGTCTTTGTTTATAACTAAAGAAGGTAATAGATAATCATTCCAAAACCAGATGGCATTTAACACAATAACAGTAACTGTTGTTGGTTTTAGCATTGGTAGAATGATATAACGATAAACTTGGAATCTATTGCAGCCATCAATTATTGCAGCCTCGTCTAGTGCCTGTGGTATTCCTCTTAGTGCACCAAAGTATAAAAAGACGGCGAGACTTGAGCCTAATCCTAAATACATAACCATTAACCCTGCTCGATTTAACATGTCTATTGCACCGAAAATAGATACGAGCGGAATCATGATTGATTGGAACGGAATCAGCATACAGATTGCAAAGATAAAGTAGATTGCTGAACTCATTTTTCCTTTTCTACGTGATAGAGCATACGCAGCCATTGACGTACAAATACAGATTAAAATGATACTTAACGTTGTAATTACAAGTGAGTTAAAGAAACTTTGAATAAATTCTAGAGCTACAAATGCCTCTGGGTAGTTTTCAAATGTTGCTTTAGTAGGGAATCCGAGAGTGTTGACGAAAATCTCGGATTTTGTTTTGAACGAGTTCACAATGACTAAGTAAAATGGATAAAACCAGAAGATCGACAGGACAAGCCCAAGCAAAATGAATCCATATGTTTTAGCTTTGTTTTGTGCAATCATAAATCAGTCTCGTAAATATTCATCGTTGCCATTTGTGTCGAGCTGAAGGGTCCTCCAGCTGTTAACGCCATGTTTTGGTCGTACACTTTAAATGCATTTGATAAGGATAAAAATAAACTAACCGTAAATGCTGGTGCCAGCAACGGAAATTTAATCTTCCAGAATCTTTGCCAAACATTCGCACCATCAATTGTTGAGGCCTCAATTAATTCATCTGGGATATTATTCAAAAACGAAATGTAAATAATCATGATATAACCGCTCATTTGCCAGACAAATAGAATGACTAATCCCCAGAAGCCTGTTTCTGTATCTGACAACCATCCTTTAAAAAATTCTAGGCCAGTTAAGTCAGCTATTCCTTCAAAAGCCTTTAGGAAGATAAACTGCCAAATGAAACCTAAAATAATACCACCAATTAAGTTCGGCATAAAAAAGATTGTTCGGAAAACCGTATTAAATTTCCCCATCTTTTGTGTAACAAATAAAGCTAAAAGTAATCCTATAATATTGATTCCAATAACAGAAGCAACGGAAAATCCACCAGTGAATAGGAGGCTATAAAGAAATTGGTCATCCTTGAATAAATTTATATAATTGTCCAAGCCAACAAATTCTGTTACTTCAAATCCGTTATATTCTGTAAAAGAATAATAAACACCTTGGAAAAAAGGAATGATTAAAACCATTGCTAATGCTAACAAACATGGTGCTAAAAAGATCCAATAGGTACTATTCCTCATTTTCATCTTGCTCACATCCCTTAAGAAAAAATAGTGAATGGAGGCAGATCAACATCTATACCTCCACTCAGTATTAGAAATTAGCGCATTTCTGTAAACTTAGAGCCTGTTGTCGCTGTGAAGTCATCCCAAGAAATATCGCCATTTAGGTATTTTTGATACTCTGGGAAAAAGGCTGTTGAACCGAAACCGTTTGGATATTGGTTGTGTGCCCAAACTCTTGCTTTCTCATCTAATAGCATTTGATAAACTTCTTTTGATACAGGATCTGAAATACTTGCGATATCATATCCATCATGTGCAGGGATGTATTTAAACTCCTCAACGATTTGTTGTTTTCCATAATCAGATGTATACATCCAGTCAATAAAATCCTTAGATGTTTCTACAACTTTTTCATCTTTTTCTTTATTAATCCCCCAGAACCAAGAAGGTCCAGCACTAATAAATCCTTCATCATCACCAGAAACATATAGTGGTAAAATGCCTAGCTTTTCTTGTGAAAACGTTGGGTCAATACTATCTAGTGAAGGAACAATCCAGTTTCCTTGGTGAATAATCGCCACTTTATCATTAATGAATAGCTCTTCCACACTCGTACTATAATCTAATGACAAAATAGGCTGAACATTATATTGATTCACTAAATCTGTATACTCTTTCATACGGTCACCGTATTTATAAGTAAGCTCAGTTGCTTCATATGCAACATTTAAATCATTTTCAAATTCAGGAGCTGAAAAATGATTTGAAAACTGACTTGTTACCCAATCTTCTTTTCCGCTAAAGCCAAATACAGCTTCTAAGCCAAGCTCTTCTTTTTTACTATCAATTGTTTCAACCGCTTTAACAAAATCATCATAACTAGCAATTGATGCAGGATCTACTCCAGCAGATTTAAATACTTCTTTATTAATCATCCAACCAAAGCCCTCAATATTTAACGGTATACCATATGGTGTCCCGTCAATCGTTGAGCCTTGTAACGTTCCATCAATTGCCGTTTTAGCTGATTCCATATCAGAGACATCTAAAAGATATTTTTGATATTTTTCTGCATCTGATAATCCACCTAATAAAAAGATCGCTGGTTCTTCATTTGAAGAGAATTTTGCTTGTAGAGCTGATGCCGCGTCCTGCCCACCACCTACTGTTGTTAGGCGAATATCTACGTTTTCATTTTCACTCTCGTATTTTTCAATCATCGATTCTAACTGATCTTTTGTTTCTACTTTTATGTTAAAAACATCAACGACTACATCACCGCCGCCTTCACCACCGCTGCTATTTGATGAACATCCAACTAATAATCCAGATAATAAAAGAGCTGTACCTAATCCTTTAATCACATTCTTTTTCATAGCCTACATTACCCCCAAATTTTTATTGGAGAGTGATCGTTATATCACTCTCCATGTATTACTACAGAATAATTTCTAGCTTTTGTGATCCTTGAAGATTGATTTTCACTCCATTGGAACTTGTTTCAATTTCTCCAACTGAAGCGGAAGAAACCGACTCACAGTTTGTAAGGACAATTGAATACGTAAGGTCTTCCATACTTGTTTCAATGAAGATTTTGTTATCCTGTTTTACAGCTTGTATCTCACCCTTTTTGTTGCCATTTAAGTCTGTAACAGAAGCAGAAGCACTCTGTCCATTTTGGAGTTGATAAACTTCGAACGTAACATTCTCCGCAAACTCATAGTCTGGACGATTGATTTCCTGTCCAATTGGCAAGATTGTATTTTCTCTTATATACAATGGTAGACTTAGATAATCATAGGTCTCTTTTATCCAAGAACCACCCTCCACTACTTCTTTTGTTAGGTAGTGCGTCCATTTACCTTGTGGTAAGTAACAAGTGCCCACACCCTGTTCATTCATAATCGGGGCTACCAGCAAGCTGCTTCCCAACATATACTGTCGATCAAGTACGTGAGCATTCTGATCCTCAGGAAACTCCAATACCATTGGTCGTAAAACAGGTACTCCTGACTTGCTATTCTCAACAGATGTACTATAAAGGTAAGGCATCAAACGATTTTTTAGTTTTGAAAAATGCTTTGTAACCTCAACTGCTTCTTCATCAAATAGCCACGGTACCCGGTACGATGAGCTGCCATGTAAACGGCTATGTGTTGATAATAAACCGAAAGCCGTCCAACGCTTAAATAAATCAGGTGTTGCAGTATTTTCAAAACCACCAATATCATGACTCCAATAGCCAAATCCTGAGAGTGCTAGTGATAATCCTCCACGTAAGCTTTCGGCCATTGATTCGTACGTTGCATTACAATCGCCACCCCAGTGTACCGGGAACTTTTGACCACCAACTGAAGCAGATCTTGCAAACACAACCGCCTCTTGCTTCCCTTTTTCTTGCTCTAGTAAATCAAAAACAACTTTATTGTAAAGATAAGCATAGTAATTATGCATACGATGTGGATCTGAGCCATCATGATACACAACATCCGTTGGAATTCTTTCACCAAAATCTGTTTTAAAGCTGTCAACACCCATATCAAGGAGTGCTTTTAATTTTGAGCAGTACCAGTCACTTGCAGCTGGATTTGTAAAATCAACCACACCCATGCCTGCCTGCCATAAATCCCACTGCCAAACATCTCCGTTTGGTTTTTTCAATAAATATCCTTTTTCAGCTGCTTCATCAAAAAGCTTCGATTTTTCAGCAATATAAGGATTAATCCAAACGCAAATTTGTAAGCCTTTATCTTTTAATCTTTGTAACATTGCTTCAGGCTCAGGAAATGCATCCCGATCCCATTCGAAATTACTCCACTCAAATTCTTTCATCCAAAAACAATCAAAATGGAAAACACTTAGTGGAATATCACGTTCAGCCATTCCATCGATAAAATGGTTCACCGTTTCTTCGTTATAATCGGTTGTGAAGGAGGTTGTTAACCATAATCCATAAGACCAAGCTGGTGGCAGGGCCGGCTTGCCAGTTAACACTGTATAGTTACTTAACACCTCTTTAGTAGAAGCTCCACCGATGATGTAATACTCAATACTTTCGCCTTCAACACTAAACTGTGTTTTCGACACCGCTTCTGATCCAATTTCGAAGCTTACATTTTCAGGATGATTCACTAGCACCCCATATCCTTGATTACTTAAGTAAAACGGGATATTTTTATATGCTTGTTCTGAGCTTGTTCCGCCATCTTCATTCCAAATGTCAACAGTTTGACCATTTTTCACAAACGGAGTAAAACGTTCACCAAGTCCATAAATATATTCACCAACCCCAAGGTTTAACTGACTACGCATATAGCTTTCTTTTTGAGGTCCGGTAATCCAAGCCACTCCTTTGGAATCAATTGAGGTTAATACTCGATCACCTTGAGAGAATGTGATTTTAAAAGGCTGATAGTTTATGTTTACGCTTACATTACCACTTGCAAAGCTGGCACCGTCTTCATCTTCACGAAGCTCTAGCGCTAATAATTCTTCTTTCACGTCAAAGTTTGGTGTTTTATTCTTAGTTCCTTTGTGATGCCAAGCTTTTACTTTTATCACATTTTCAAGTGGAGATGATAATTGAATCGTAAGTGACGGTAGATTTAACGTATCACCTCTGTGCTGAATATCTTTACACGGTCCATATAAAGTTACCATTTTCTCATCTATTGCAAGATCTCTTACATTCCGGGGATGTTGGATCTCAAACCCTTCCCTCGTTAGCCAAAAACCATCTGTAAATTTCATAGAAACACCCCTAACTGCAGCTTCTCTTCCTTATTTTGCTGTAGGTCATTCATCCTACTTACAGATATAATTATATTGATAAAAATCAGGTAATTCTTGTACAATTAAAACAAGAAGTAGCACAATTCTGATATTTTTTAGAAGGTGATAGCAATAAATAAACATAACTTACTTGAAGATCGAGTACATGGGGATTCATTATTTCCGCTCCGGGTATACATGGTTGACTACTTAGACGGTCAAGTCATTATTAATATGCATTGGCATCCTGAGTTGGAGTTTATTTATGTTGAGGAAGGTCAAATCAATTTACAAATTGGAACTAGAAAGCATCGCTTAAGTGCTGGTAGTGCTTGTTTAATTCCAAGCGAACAATTACACGGGGCGTATCCTTGTGATGATCAACCGTTCAAAATCCATGCAATTGTTTTTCATATTAACCTACTAAGAAGCTTTGGTTATGACTTGATTGAAAGTAACTACATCCAATTTATAAAAAACTTCTCATTGTTTCATTCACTGATCATCAAACCTAACACAACAGATGAAAAAAACATGCTAAAATCAATCGTCAACATCATCGAGGCATATTCAACAAAAGACGCAAGCTATGAACTAAAAATAAAAGGTTACTTGTTTTTATTATTTGCAGATATATTAAGAAAACAAGCCTGGATTCATAACGAAGAAGTAACCGAAAAAGACTTAACAAAAACAGAACTATTAAAAAAAGTTCTGCAATATATTGACCAAAACTACAAACAAAAGCTAACAGTCATGGACCTAGCCTCACAAGTTCAAATGAGCGAAGGCCACTTTAGCCGATTTTTCAAATCACTAGTCCGCATGACTCCAATGGAATACATTAACACAATTAGAATCAGCAAAGCCTGCACTTTATTACAAAAATCCGACCGAAAAATCCTAGACATCGCCATGGACGTAGGCTTCCAAAATCATAGTTACTTTATTCGGTTATTTAAGAAGCAAAAGGGGTGCACACCTGGGGAGTATAAGGGGACAGGTTCCTTGTCCCACTCTTAAGGGGTGGGGGGCCGGAGGGACAGGTCCCCTGTCCCGTTTAAAAGAGTTTTCTAGAAAGCAAAAAGCCCACGCAAGATTTCTCTCGCATGAGCTTTCTTCAACAACTTTTGGTTGGGACGTGGAACCTGTCCCCGTAGCCCCACCCTGCGAAACTTCTGGTTGGGACAAGGAACCTGTCCCCCCTACAACCTAAACTTCTGAATAACCCCCTGCAACTCCTGCGCCATCTTACTCAAGGATTCTGTTGAGCCAGCAATTTCATCCATTGAAGCACTTTGTTCTTCTGCAGCAGCTGCTACTTGTTGAGTGTTGGAGGATGACTGCTCTGATATGTGGGCTACTTCCTCCACGATTCCTACCACATTTTGCGACCTTGAATTTACTTCTTCTACAATCGTAGATACTTCCTGCGTTTGGGAGGTAACTTGTTCAATCAATTCTGCTATCCCATGGAAGGTCTCACCTGTTTGATGGACCATTTTGATTCCTTCTTCTACAACAGCCGTTCCTTCATTCATAGAATGTACAGCCTGGGTTGCCTCATTTTGAATAAGACTTATAGATTTTTGAATTTTCCCAGCAGCTTGACCTGACTGTTCAGCCAATTTGCGAACCTCATCAGCCACGATGGCAAATCCTTTCCCTTGTTCCCCAGCTCTAGCTGCCTCAATTGCTGCGTTAAGAGCTAATAAGTTTGTTTGACTAGCGAGCTCTGTTATGAAATAAACAATTTCATTAATTTCCTTTGTTTTTTCACCAAGACTATTCACTACATTAGAGGTTGTTTTCACCTTATCCTTCACCAGCGTCATTTGCTCAATCGTTTGACTAACAACTTTGCTTCCATTATTTGCAGATTCATTTGTTTGTACAGTAAGTTTAGCTACCTCTTGTATCGCACTTGCAACCTGATTCATACCTTTTGAAATTTCTGTTACTGTATGGTTAGCATGACTTGTACTCAACACCTGTTTCTCTGATCCGATTGCAACTTCTTGAATGGATGTTGAAATCTGCTCGGTTGCCTTTTTTGTCAGCTCCGAACCTGCTGTTAGCTCTTCAGAGGATGCCGCTACTTTTTCCGCAGAATCCCCAACTTGCTTAATTAACCCTTTTAAACTATCAACCATTCTATTAAAATTCTCTGCTAATTCACCAATTTCATCTTTTGATTTAAAAGGTAGTGGTTCTACTGTTAAATCACCGTTTGCCACACTTTTTGACCTTTCTGTGATGGCAATAACGGGCCTTGCCATAACTCCGGAAAACAAGGTAACAACAATAACTCCTATTATGATTGATGCCCCTAATGTGATTAATAGATTCATTAATACACTGTTTGCTCCTTGGTTAAAATCCATCGTATACGTACCAGCGGAAACAATCCAGCCCCAATGAGGATCTTGCTCTGCAAAGGTGATTTTTGGTTCAACTTTATCAGGATTATCAGGTAAAGGCCAATCATATGTTGAAAAACCATTGCCATTTAGCGCCTGTTCTACTATCTCTTTACCAACCTTTGTTCCATTCGGGTCCTCTGAATCCCAGATATTTTCCCCTTCTTTACTAGGGTGGGCAATTAATGACCCATCATCTGAAATCACAAAAACATAGCCGTGTTCGCCAACATCAATATCCTTATTGATAGGTCTAGTCCCATCAGCCCCTTTATCTCCAAGAATAACAGTCTTTACTTGATCCTGTGCTTCTTCAAGAGTCATGGTTCCTTGTTCAACTTCGCTATTTAATAGGTCAATCATTTCCAAGACTAGTTGAACGTTATTTTTTAGCTGGGCTTGACCTGCTGTATCTAGTTCACCGACTGTTTTGTTGTAACTAGTGAACCCAATAACCGCGCTAGGAATAATTAATAATAGCAAACTGAAAAGTAATAATTTTGTGCGGATTGAGTTAAGGAATTTAAGGTTCATTTTTGTTTCCTCCTCCTAGAAAATTAAGCGCTTTCATTTTTGCCTATATTTAGACTAAAACAGACAAATAGCTGGTACTTTTTACACATATCTCTTGAAAATTATATAAGATAATCATACTAGATTTAGGTTAATGATGTATAGCTATTTTTGAATATTCTCACAAATAATTGACATCCAATATTATTAATTCATTTTTTCTGCAGCTATTAGTAGATTTATATTAATGAAAAACCCCATACTCTCTCTTTTAAGTAGTATGGGGTTCTTTATTTTTTGAGATTATTAAGGTATCCCTCACAAACAAGTTAAACAGTAAGGTGGGACAAGGAACCTGTCCCTACTTCAGCGAAATGGTAAACTCTTCGTTGCTGCCTGGTTTTGGAAGCATGCCTCCTTGTTGGTCAACGACTAATACGTTACTTACTATTAGTTCCTGGGGTTCACCGCTTGCTTCTGTAAATTTGAAGGTGTAGCTTTTAGTAGTGCCTGCTTGGAGCTTTTCCATGTGTGGGAAGTTTTCTGTGTATTTTCCTTCTGTTGTGATAAGAGTTGCCGTTCCTGCAGTTCCCCAGCCAAAGGCAACATCAAATTCTTTGTTAGTGTTTTCTACATCCATCACTAATAGGTAACCATCACTTTGTTTTGTCATTGAATAATTAGAAAATGTTAAATGAGTTGTTGTATATGGTTCTAGATTTGATAAGTCAAAATTTGATGAAGATGCCTGCTTTTCCGTTGTGCTCTGAGTAGTAGAAGCAATCTCGGTTTCCGTTAATTCAGCCTTTATTTCTTCCTTCAATGTTTCTTTTAAGTCATCTTTCATTTCTTGCTCTAGCTCTGCTTTTACTTCCTCACGAATTTCTTCTTCTGTTTTTGCTGCTTCCTCATTTTGCGAGCATCCTGCCAATGCTCCTGCAATAAATAAGCTACCTAATACTAGTTTCATTTTCATATCAATTCCTCCATATTAGCTCACAAGTTTTTTCACTGTTTCTAATTCAGCTTCTTTTATGTTGTATCTTGGTTTGTAGTTCGTTAGGAATTCATGTAGGTCATATGATGAAGTAAAAACTGGTGTTTTCTTTGTTTCTACATATACCTCTACTTGAGGGTTTGAGAAGAATACACTTCCTTCTACCCAAACTTTAATACCATTTTTTGATAAATGCTTTGATAAGATATGAACCTGACGTCTTACCTGTTTTACTGGATTTCTCATTTCCTTTGAGTACTCTCCGCCTTTGCGCCCTACCTTATGTTGAGTCCATGATCTGTCTTCTTCATTACCTGCAATGGTTCCATTATGATTTTTCACTTCAACAACAAAAACTCCATTTTTCCCAATAATGACATGATCAAGCTCAGCCCTTCCTTCCTCAGTAGAAAGCTGAACAGAACTATAGACCTCATAGCCTTCCGGGAGATTGGCCAGGATTTCTGTTGTACGCTCTTCTCCACTTATTCCAGCACGCAATGTTGAATATTTCCTCCAAAAGTAGGCACCAATCCAACCCGGTACAATAGGTAATAGATGAAAAATACCATTAAAGTGAAAGCCTTGGAAAAATGCAATGAAGTAAGCTATTGGTGGAATCCAAAACAGGATACCTAGGGTTAAATATGTGTTTGCCTTCTTTGATAAAGCATTGCTGCCTTTATGTATCGTTGCCATCTCTTCACTTCTCCTTTTTAAAATAAAAAAGACTACTAGACATATTTCGGCCAGTAGTCGTAACAATACAGTTCGTGTATCGGTAGCCCGACGATCATCATTCTAATTTAATAGAATATTAGACTCGTGGCTTTGCGTCCTACCCTTTCGGAAAGTTTGCCAAAAATAAAGCTATTCAATTATCGTCATTGAACCATTACTATTTTCATAATGAAAGTTATTTTATAGTTATTTAGTCATGTTGATTATAAGGTCTTTTTTAGTGTTTTTCCAGATAAATATCATTTTTTCCAAAAAAAGTTTTTACTATTATTTGACTGATAGCTTCTGACGTAAGAGCTCCTTTTCACTTGAAAGACTACTTCTACACCTATTCCTATATTTTTTTCATCCCTTTTAAAAGCCTAAATGTTATTTCACTATAAAATAATAATGAGATGGCAATTGTTGCACCAACAAAACAAAAGTAAACATCCATATGAATTGCCACGTACCCTAGTTCCAGAAATGACGCCATGTTTATGACGCTTAATAGAAATAACATGAAAGAAAATACGTACATTCCCATCGCACTTACACGTTCCATTTTTCTACTATGCAATTAACTCACTCCAATTTGATGAATATTGTGGTATTTTTATTTCCATTACCTTTAGTCCTGCTAATCTTGATGACGTTACGAAGTTTGTATCATCTGAAGCTACAATGATAGAAGAATTGCCATGTTCCATTTCATACGCATAATGCTCGATAATGCGATCATCATTTTCTTTTTTTGTCAGCTTAATCGTGAGACCCTTTTTAAATTGAATGATCTGTTCCTCAGTCATCGTAATTTCTCTTGCATTCCCTATGCTAACCATATAATCGAACAAATCACTTGCTCTTGCAGCAGCTGCCCTAATATTTCGGTCTTCATTTTTCTTTAATCCGTTCCATTCATCTCAAACAATAGGGCTTATGACTACTTTGTATTTTTTGATGATGTCACATAAATCATTGTTTAATTTCATAAATACATTTGAATCGATCGCAATTTCATAGTCATTTTCTTTACATCTGTCTAACTCTTTCAAAATAATTGTGTTTAATATGAGAGAATTGGCCAGCCGTCTTTTAGGTTTTAATGTTTTTTCTAAGCCTTCTAATTCTTTATTGTGAATATACAAGTCCGTTGTGACTGCTTTTTTCTTCCATATGAATTCTTTCTTCATTTCTTGTAATTCCTTTTCTTTAACTTCATTTAATGCTATTAACTGATCTTTCTTCGTTACGACCTTTTCTACTTCTCTTCTGAAGTATTCTTCCTTACTTGCTAGTTTTGTTAGTGCTTGATTTCGAAGGTGAATGGATAAAAGTGCTGTAACAAGGAGACTGTAAAACACGAAATGAAATGATGGAATAATTTCTAATGTTTCAGGTTGAAGTGATAAAACTCCAGCAGCAAATAATATTGTATGAAACCCAGCATCTATTTTCACTCTATATTCAGCTTCATAATCATTGTAAATATATGAAGATATGAATGGGAAAAATAGAGTGATGATAAAGTTCATCATTTGATTTGATGATCCCCTTTTCTCTCTTATTAAATCAATGATCAAGAAACCCACGGCTAAATAAAAGAAGGAAAGAAAATAAAGGATAACACCTCTAACCAATACTTTAAGATATGCATACACATCACTACCTTTTAAATCTAAAATCATGTCTATATTTAAAAGCCATTCCATGATAATCCCTCCTCTAGTTTTGCTTTATATTCCATTCGGAGCTTTGATAGATCTTTGACTAACATTTCCTTCTCTACTTCTAATTTGATGATTTGTTCTTTTTTTATTTCAATTTGTTCTTCTTTTTCAAGTAACTCGTAGAACTCCTGATTTTGTATTTTCTCACGACGCTCTAGGTCTTCTCTAACTCTAGTAATCTGTTGAATTTCTTTTTCGAGAAGTGATAATTCCTCATGACACTCAACCTTATAAGTGTTTAACCACTTTCGAGTATTAGGTAATAACCCAAACAATAAATAAAAAGCTACTAAACTAGCTAAAATAACTAAGAGAAAAATTAATCCCATATTCCTACCTCCTAATTTTGGGACAAGGAACCTGTCCCCATAAAAAAAGACTACAAGTCAAGTATCCCCATAAAAAAAGACTACAAGTCAAGTAGTCGTCGCAATACAGTTCGTGTATAAGCAGCCCGACGATCATCATTCTAATTTTGTTAGAATCTTAGACTCGTAGCTTTGCGTCCTACCCTTTCGGAAAGTTTGCCAATATTAACATATATTCTATTTTTTAAAACTGATGGTGATTATGATCGTTAAATGAATGATCTATGCCATGATCGTGCCCATGGTAGTGCTCATCAATATTTACATCAATACCTGGATTTAAATACGGATCCATAGATTCATCCATCATTCTTTGCATTTCCATTTGATCTAAAAGCTCATTTTGCAGGGCAAATTCCTGCATTTGCTGTAAGTTCAGCTGCTCTAATTGATCAATCATATCTTGATCTAGTTGTTGGTCTTCCATTAGTTGATGTAAGAATGCTGCTGTTGCTGCACCTCCAACACCTGCAGCTACCCTTGATCTTGATAATCCTTTTGCTTTCTTTTTTGATTTTTTTACCAGGTTGTAAATAACGAAACCTGCAATAATATAAATAATAACTTCCATGAATAAGTCCCCCTTAACTTTATGATTAAGTAGAATTTTAACAGTAGATGAATAGTCAGTCTGTTACTCCCATTACAGAAGTTGTATGTTTAGAAAATTTAATTATAGGATTAGCTATCTCACCTATTAGGAATTTCCTCCTATCCTTTTTCCAAAAACTACTTAACAACGTTCATCTCTTTCATGTATGATTATCTCGTATCTACCCGAAATATTCTGTGTGATCCTTAACATAAAAAATGTTAAATTGATCACATTTTCTATCATACTTCCTAGTACTTTTGAGGTAAAAAACATGACAAACATTCCAAGACAACTTTTAGAAAGCATCGACTTATTTCATGATTTAAACGAAGAAGAATTGTCTGAAGTTCAAAGACTGTTCCGTGAGAAAACATTTAAAAAGGGGACAACTCTTTTTCACGAAGGAGATTATGGAGAAGAACTTTTTATTATCGAAAAAGGTAGTGTCAAAATCTTCAGAGAGGATTTTACGAGAGAAACCATTTTGACGATTTTAAAAGATGGAGATTATTTTGGAGAAATGGGGATTCTTCAATACAATGAACAGCGCTCGGCCAACGCTGAGGCCCTACAACCTTGTACTGTTTATACTATTCATCGATCAGACTTTACTAAGTTACTAGAAAAAAATCCTCACATTTCGATTAAGCTATTATATGTTTCAATGAAACGACTGCGTAAAGCCAATGAAATGATTAGAAGTCTAACAAGTTTAGACGCTAGAACTCGAATTCTTAAAACACTAATTGATTTGTCCGAGGATTATGGGGTAATAATTGAAGGAGAAATTTTAATTGACCTTAAGCTAACACATCAACAAATTGCTGATATGTCAGGCGTCGTTAGAGAAACTGTTTCAAAGGTGTTAGTAGAATTACAGCAGAGCAATACGATTAGTATAGAAAGTAAAAAGATTTCAATTAAAAAACTAACTCATTTAGAAGAGCAAGTTGGTGTATGACTAATAGTTTGATAAAGCAAAAATAAGTATTTGAACGCCATGAAGCAATTGATCTACAACTAAACCCAGTCCTTCAGGGCTAAGTTTACGAAAAAACCAAAGCTGATTTGCTTTTAAATAATCGATGATTCCATGGACAACAAATAGGAATATCACATCAACAAAAGTGACTTGAAAGCCAATGAGAAAACCCGCTATCGATACTGTACCTGTCCATATCACAGAGTGCGCAATCAGACTTATTATGTTTTTACCCTTTGTTTCAGCTAGGTATTTCCCTTGTAGCGGATAGTCTCCGAGAAAATGCGCATAAATCAGTAGAAGATAGCTCAATTGGTCACAGCCTTTCTTATTTTTACTACCTAACAAGATAACATGGTTAGTGGTTCTATTCTGTAACCTGTATTACATTTTAATTTATTTTTTTAGATGATTGGTGAAAAGATGAAAAGTCTCGAAGAATTACTCATAAACTCTAAAAAGCTTAAGTTTCCTCACGAAATGGAAAAGCAGTATATCACTGCCTATAACCAGCTCACTGCACAATATGCAGTTTGGTATATACCCGTTGGAATTGTGTTTGTTATCTCCTTAATGCTCTTTGATTTGGCAAGCTTTCCGGCTGTTGAACAAAGAAAGATGGTTGCCATCCGATTTATTTCACTAGTTATTCTTGTCTTTGTTTATATATTAAATTTTTCAGGAAAGTTTCAAGCTTTTTCACAGTTATATATATCTATTATTCTCCTTTCCATTGATATAGGGCTAAAATGGATTATGATGATTAGTGAACCTGATGATATATCATTTAACTATTACTTTATAGGTGTGTTTCTCCTCATTGCTGTTACCTACTGTATGGTACGAATTCGCTTTGTTGCTGCGAATATTTTAGCTTTGTTTTATATCCTTAGCTATGCCTTTGTTGCAGTATTCTACCAGTTCCCTGTTGCATCCGAGGAACAAATTCTCATCATAAAGTTAATTATTTTCATGCTAGGTGCTTTTTCTTTACTTTGCACAACAACATGCTATTTTTTAGAATATTTCAGCCGACGGGATTTTATTTTTCAAAAAATCATTGAAGAGGAGCGCAGAGCATCAGAAGAGTTATTATTAAATATATTGCCTGTTCATGTGGTTAATAGGCTTAAATCTGGTGATACCGTTATTGCTGATAGTCATGAGCATGTTACGATCCTTTTTGCTGACCTTGTAGGGTTCACTAAAATTTCTCGTGTTCTCCCCGCTTCCGAGCTGGTTATGATTTTAAATACAATATTCACCGCTTTTGATGAACTTTCCGAGAAATATGATGTGGAAAAAATTAAAACAATTGGAGACTCTTATATGGTGTCATCGAAGGTAGGATCTGATTCAAGGGAATCCGCTGAGAAGATCGTCCATTTAGCTGAAGATATGATAAAAGTTATTTCTTCACTTAAAGAGCAAGCAAAATTACCATTACATATTCGAATTGGCATCCACACTGGCCCAGTCGTTGCTGGAGTCATTGGTAAAAATAAATTCGCCTATGACATGTGGGGAGACACCGTTAATACCGCCTCTCGAATGGAATCAACAGGCATTAATGGCAAAGTCCAAGTATCCGAAGCTACCTTCACGATCCTCAAAGATAAATTCGACTTTATCGAACGCGGAAAAATTAACGTAAAAGGCCTCGGAATGGTTCGGGTTTATTTGTTATAGGGACAGGTTCCTTGTCCAATTTTGGCTTTCCTTTCCTACCATATTTAATCATAGGTCTGGTTTACCTTCTTAAACATTTTCCTATTTAAAACAAGGGTTGTCCTGTATGGACAACCCTTTAATAACTTAGTCTAGAAAACCCATATCTACTTTCAATTTCCTTTTAATAGATATACAGAGGGACAAGGAACCTGTCCCCCTATTCCAACCCAATCTGAGTCTTATCAATCAGTTGTCCACCTTGAAACGTAAAGTTTGCGGCTTTATTTTCATCGCCAGTTTCCCACTTATACATAACTGTGTGAACCTCGGATCCTTTTTCTCCTGCCTCGGACATGATTTCCCCATCGGAACCGATGATTTGTTTCACTTCATCATATGTCATGCCATTTTCAATTTGTTTATACTTTTCTACTGTTAGAAGTTCAGCCTCATTCTTCACCTCTGACTTTTCCTCTTCGTTTGAACTATCTGCTGAATCTTCTGTTTGTTCAGTTGTTTGACTCTCTTCTTGTTGAGACTCTTCCTTAGTAGCATCATTACCTTTATTTATGCCCCAAATGATAAGCCCAACTAAGATAATCACAACAACGATCGCTGCAACTAGAAAACCTACTTTTTTATTGTTTGATTTCAAGAATACATACCTCCACACTATTTTAAAAGTTTCCTATTATTAGGATAACATTTCTACAGGGACATGGGGACAGGCACTTTGTCCCATCCATTATAATGAGTGGTAAATCATACAAAAGATATGACGTTATCCATTACTGATTTACCACAAAAAAACTAGCGATCTTTCCATTGAAAGTCGCTAGTTTACTTTTACTTACTATTCAATTACACCTCAGGAACTTCGACGAATTCCATAAATCGCTGGGACAAGGAACCTGTCCCTCAATTATACCTCAATTATAAACAACAGAAGGTACAATCACTTCTGGGTTTCCTGATGCGTATGGGGCTACTTCGTATTCTTGGAAGAATAGTTTAACTCCTTTTGCATTGTAAACCCATGGTCGATCACTGTCGTTAATGACAATTTGGTTTACGGAATCTAATAATAACATTTCTTCGCCACGTTTTTCTTGGTTTCGTAAATCATTATATGCATAGTTTCTAACTGTTTTTGTTTTTCCCTTGATTGCTGATGATAAGTTAATTGTGTTTCCAGTTAAACAATCAAAATTCAATGTGTAAATACCGCTCATACCATGAGCACCACCTGTATAGGCATACTCTCTAAAAAGAACACTTAGACGATGTTCTTGGTTATAGTGAATTTCGAATGTAAAATCATATTCCCAATCCCAAAAATCTCCGTATCCATAGTCATCCCAATCTTCTCTTGCAGCAGCTTCTTCCTCTTCAAAGCTAAGGATTGTTTCGTTGATAGATTGAGCGATTGAATATAGCTCGTCATTGATTTTCTTTTCTGCCTTTTTGTCAAACATACCAGTTACTTGAGGATAGATAAAATTTGTACCTGGGTATGTTTTTTTCACAATTCTTACACCATTAGCAGCTTGTAATCTAGATTGAGATGGAGTCTCATACTTTACTGAACTATCATTTTTTACAAACTTTCCTCCACCGATTCCTAAATAGCCCTTACGATTTGTATAAACTCTGTTTAACTGATTCTTCTTAGCAGTGCCTGATTTAACATATTCATCGTCAGACTTAGTGTAGATATTAACATCTTTCAGCATTGTTACTCGACCAATTTGGCCTTTTTTAAGTTCCATATCCCCCCACATAACCTTAGCGGCTGCTGATTGTGGTTGTACGAAACTAAGAGATAATAGTAAAACAAGTAATAATGGCAAAACCTTTTTCATAAACAAATCCTCTCTCCTAGTATAAAAGTATTATTAACAAGGAAATATTACCATGATTATTCAATGAACGGAATGTATATTAATTGACAAAAAACGACAGAGGGACAGGTTCCTTGTCCCGTTGAAACTTCTGTTGTTTAGATAGTTACACACCTACTACATACGTTACATATTGTGATATCGTGTAAATGCTAGAAGTATATTATAAAAATCTGAATAAAGTAATTTACCTATATATTTATATTGAAAAAATTATGGGACAGTTCACCTGTCCCTCTGTCCCGATAGCACCTGACCCACCCGATCAATCACAGACCTCGACACGCCGGTCACTCTCGACAGCTGTCTTACTGAAACTCCATTCATCTCTTTCAACCTACTTAAGATCAAATCTCTCTTTTCTTTGTCCATCTGTTGCAAAAGACTCACATGGGTAACCCCCATTTCACATAAGTAATCTTTCACTTCACTATCAGTTACCCTTATTCTCACATGATCATCTAGACACTCATCATCATTTGGCTGTCCCATATATTCTTTATACAGTTTAATAGCATCACTTCTATCATTAGAAAACAAATCAAGTCCATAATTTATATCAATAATTTCCGGCCTTACAATATACTCGTTCACACTCGTCCATTTACTTTCGAAAACATTCCCGGTCAATCCCGCTTTTAAAGGATTTTGATGTATATATCTTAAAACCTTTAAAAAAGAAAATGTACTCTCAACCACTTCACTTTTAAAACGATCTTGAAACAAATGCCCATAGCGATCGTATTTCATGTTGTACCAGTAAACATAGCTTGAGCTAATACGCTTGATAGATTCCGAGATACTCTCCGTTTCCTCCTTCAATAAGAGATGAACATGATTATCCATTAAACAATAACTAAATAGCAGATATTTGCGTTGATCTTTATATTTTTTAACGGTTTCTAGAAATCTTATTCTATCGGCGTCATCTTCAAAAATCGTTTGTTTGTTTACTCCTCTTAGCATAACGTGGTAGATGCCGCTACTACTCTTTTTCCTTGGTATCCTTGGCATAACATTCACCTCAGTTCCCGGAAAACTGCTCGTCTTAATTGAATAGCCTTCCATACGGACTCATCCGTTATCTGTCGTTCTCCTGCTAAATCTGCGATCGTTCTGGCTAAGCGAAAAATTTTGATTTGAACGCGGTTACTCCAGAGATTTTTCGTTGCCTCCTGCATTATTATTTTTTGCTGTTTATCAGTCAAAGGGCTGGTTTTAATGAATAAATCATAAGGCACTTTTGCATTTGTAACCTGTTCTTGATACCGAGTAAATTGCTTCTTCCTCGCCTTTTCTACACGCCCCCGCATTTCCGAGGATTTTTCTTGCTTCCCTGTGGCCTGATTGAGATTAACAGAATTCAACGAAAGCAGGATATCCATTCGATCATAAACAGGTCCTGATACACGATTGCGATAAGCTTTTATTTGTTTTTGAGTACATGTGCAATAGTGAGAGGCAGAGCCGAGGTAACCACATGGACAAGGATTCATAGCCCCGATGAGGATAAAAGAAGTAGGATATATAACGGTTGAGTGAACCCTGCTAATAGTGCCCTTTCCTGTTTCTAGAGGTTGACGAAGCATATCTATGGTTTTCTTTGTAAATTCGGCCATTTCATCTAGGAAAAGAACACCATGGTGGGCAAGTGAGATTTCACCTGGCTTTGAATAAGAACCACCACCTATAATCGCGATGGAGGAGGCAGAATGATGCGGATTTCGAAATGGGGCCATTTGTGGATCATGCATTCTTTCGTTTGCAAGTTGATACAAGCTGATCACTTCTAGTTGTGCTGACTTTGACAGTGGTGGAAGAATGGACGGAAATGTTTCAGCAAGCACACTTTTTCCACAACCAGGTGGACCGCTCATGAGGACATTGTGACCTCCGGCAGCAGCTATTTCTAGTGCTTCTTTTGAAAATTGATGACCTATAATGTGAGAAAAATCCTTTTGGTGGTCGTTGAATGAGGGTTCCTGCTTAGGAAAGGATGTAACTGATGGTAACGGCGTAGGAGCCTCACCAGATAAGAGCTTAACTACATCATGAACATGTTGAACAACAACACACTCGATTCCGTTTAACATATCAATCGGGACACGTGGATCGTATGGAAGAAAAACTTTCTTATACCCCAATTTTTTAGCAGCAATTAACGCAGGCAGCATCCCCTCGACCCTTTCAACCATCCCATCTAGCGACAAAGCCCCAATGAACATGGTGTCGTGTGGAATCTGTTCCTTTATATAATTCTTTTCCTTAAGAAGTCCTAGAGCAATAGGCAAATCAAACAACGGACCATTTTTCCTCTGTTCTGATGGTGATAAATTGACTACTACCTTCTCTGCTGTACCTGAATTAACAATCGCTCGGATCGATGATAATACACGTTCCTTTGATTTCTTTACAGAAGCATCCGGCAGTCCGACAATGACCATTGACTCCACTCCGGGGCGAACTTGTACTTCTACTTGAACTCTATAACCTTCTAAACCTCTTAAACCAACGCTTGAGATTTTTACTGTCAAAGGCATGGCCTCCTTATATCAAATTATTATTTAATGGAAAAAAGTTGAGCTGACTCTGTAGGGGAAAAAAACCGGAGATATGAGTTAATTTCGACATTATCTAAGGAAATCCTGCAGTTTATTTACTTTTTTAAAATTTTAATACAGTAAAATACATCTAATCTATAGAGGCAAGTATATAAAGGGTAAGAGGTCTGTTCCTTTATTACTATAAATGATATAATGCTAAAGTATTAAAAAAATATTCACGGCAAACCAATTGAAAGATTGGGACGCAAAGCTACGAGTCTAAGGTGGTTTAACCCACTATGATCGTCGGGTTGCAAAACATCTATAAATCTAATTTCTAGAGATTATATGAATCATGCAACCTAACGAGGAAATCTGTTAGGTTTTTTTATTTAGTTTTTTTTAAGTATTACAATTGATTGGAGAGAAGATTTATATGGCATCAAAAGATGAACTATTATCAGAAATTCAACATTATAAGGAGGTAGTTACACAATATACTAAGCTCCACACAGAGTATCAAGATTACTACGTAAATCCTATGATTGGAATTAGTATCAAATCAAGAATCTTTATTATATTTATAAGTTACTTTATTCTTGCATTTACCTCATTAGATGATGGTTTGAAAGCAATTATTCTATTTGGTTTAATTTATTTGTTGTTTATTGCACCAAAATTAAGTGTAAAAAGAAGAGTGAAAAAGAATAAAACGAGGATTAACGAATTACAAAGGCTCATGAATGAAATTGAAGAGGATATTAACCCTATACATATCCCGAAAACATATATTAATTATTATGCGTTAACAAAGTTAGAATCCTACTTAATTAATAAAAGAGCAGATTCTTTAAAAGAGGCTTTAAATTTATTTGAACAAGAAAAACGCCATGATCAACAAATGAAAGAAATTAATATCGTTCAGCAAATGCAAGAGATAAATCTTAGAAAGTCTAACGAAGCTGCAACATTAGGTTGGATAAATTTATTAAGAAGATAAAGGAATAGAAATATATAGCTGTTTCGGACAGATTCTTTGTCCAGGCTTTATTCAATTTGCATATTCACATTTCCTTATTACATAAGTAGCCCTGTCTCAATAGAGTCAGAGCTATTTGTATTTATTTGATTTCTATAGGATTCTTATTAGATTCCACCATTTCCAAACCAAACAGTATGTTAGTAACCTATTCACTATGTTCATCTATCAAATTTAACATGAGCTGCTTGATCTACAAAATAACCTCCACCAACTTGATACATTCCATATTCCACAGAATATACCCTTGCTGTTTGTCTTGGATTAAACTTTTTATATAAAGACCCTGATGGAGAAAAATTTATATAGTATAGTTCTTTCATTCACTACACCAAAAGATCTCTCGCTATACAACGAAAGATCTTTTCAGAGTTTTTACAATTAGTAATATTTATTTAAGAGTAACAAATTAATAGTGATCATTAAAATCATTAGACATATCATGCAAATCATCCTGAAAACGACCTAATTGTTCATCTTCCATTTGGTCAGCTAAGCCATAACTGCTTCCTCCAGAGCTTGAACTAGAACTTGAACTACTGCTAGAATATCCAGAAGAATTACCTTCATCTCCTGTCACAAAAGCTTCAATTGGGGAAACAAGTGTCATGATAACGATAATATGATCCGCAAAACTTTCTCCAGCGATTAGCTTATAAAATGCACAACCCACGAATAATCCAGTTATGACGAGACCTCTTATCCATTTTCGCTTATAAAATTGCCCTGCTCCCACAAATAGCAATGAGGAATAAAAGGAAATCGAATCTTTTCTCCTTTTCCCTCCAAAACGAAATAAAAGAATGCATACAATCATTGTGGCAAACATCGTCATCATACCAGCTTCTGAAGAAGACATGCCTAATGTGTTTTTTATCCAATTTCCTGCAAACATAGAACCCATACGCTTCCTCCTTCTTATGCGCTAATTGTGATGCCTCATCAATAAAGCATAGTTTGATATTTAAAGTACACCTGACTCTGAGACAAGGGACCTGTCCCTCCGTCCCTTCTTTATTCTACTGGCAATGGTACTTCAACAACCATTGGGTCCCTGAGATTTTGACCAGCAACTTCTGTTATTCTTAAGGTTAAACTTACGTCTTCTTTCGGAGCAATCATCACCTGATTACCCTCTGCATATCCACCAGGTATGACATCAGATCCATCTTCTAATAGATTTTGTATATTTGTACCATGGATATTGCCGCTCTTTACTTCTCCATTAGGTGTAATGATGTCAAATGAAACCATAACCATGCTAGAAATTTCCTCATCAGAGTTGTTTGTTAATTTTGCATTAAGAATAGCATATCCATCTTCTGAATCAGTTGGAGTTGAAGCTTTAACAAAACCAGTTAAAAATTTTCGATAAATTCCATCCACTTTATAATAATGGTTTAACGTAACCTCGTAATCACCTACAGTGACTGTTTTATTAATTTCAATAGATTCCCCATCCTTTGGTCCATTGATCTTATCAATTTCTTCACTAGTTAAAGCATTTAATTCTTCTTGTTCCATTTTTGAGGGATCCAATTGTTTTGATACTACCTCACTATCGTTGGTGGACTCTGATGTTTGACTATTTTCTGATTGTGTACAACCTACTAAAACAAGTAGTAATAATACCGTCAGGATTGTTATTGCTTTTTTCATAGTTACCTCCACACTTTTAATCTATGTGCCTTGCAATTAAACTCTTTGAATGAAGGCCATATTTAATGAGAAAACAAAGAAGGATCGTTTGTCTATCACCCTTCCGATTTCTTAATAATTGAATGAGCTAACGTTTAGGGTGAATCATTTAAAACTCATATTACATATTTCATTAGTAGCTGAGCATTTTGATGAGATAGAGAAAAAGCCAACCAATAAAAGTTGGCTTTTCTGTCAATAAGCATTCTTCTTGTCAGCAATTTTAAACTGGGACAAGGAACCTGTCCCCTCGTCCCATTAACGATCAAGCTGAATATTGGTGTCAGGAATTACATAATATCCTCCACCAACTTGGTATTTACCGTCTTCCATGCCATACACTCTTACTGTTTGTCTGGCTTGGAACCTTTTGAAGAAATCACCCTCTGGTGTATAGACATACATGTAAAAGCTCTTTGCCCATACATGTCCATAGTAGTAGAGTGTATCCTTGCCACTTCCTTTGAGAACATAGTAACCTGCGCCTACTTGATAGCGATCATCTTCTATTTCGTAAACCTTTAAGCCCTCACCTTTTTTCAACTTACGATGAACTTTACCGTTAGGATTGTATAGAGCCATACCTTCTTTTTGAATTAAAACACGCCCAATCCAAGGGTATTCATTAGAAGCTTTTGTTTCTTTAACATTTATTTCTACTTCATAAGGGAAGCTTGGTAAAGCATGATTTATGTGTTCACTCACTTCTAAGAAATAAGTTCCCGCTTTAAGAGTTACCTCATTCACCAAATCTTTACCATCCACCGGTATCTCGGTTAAATAGTCAATAAAAACTTGTTTACCTGACGAGTCATAGACTCTGAGATTCCCATAACTGGTTGGGTATTTTCCATGATTGATAATGATTGTACTGTCTTTGGTAAGAGTGAATCTATATGTATCACCATCATCCGTTCTAGGATGTGATACAAAGAATCCCTTATAACGCTTATTGAATTCCATTTCTGTTGCTATATTCCAAGTGTCATTATCTTCTTTTTCGAAATAATCACCCTCTTCAAATGTTACACTAAAGTTAAAAGTTTCATTAGGATCAAATGTCCCACCTGATATTTCCAAATAATATGTACCGGCTGGCAAACCTACTTGCCCTGTCTCATCTTCCATAACACTAGGATTAGAAACGTAGTGTAAATACTCATTATTAACCTTACCGTTTGTTAACAGGACAGAAACTGTTCCTCCAACGAACTTACTGTCTACCTTTACTGTCACTAATCCGCTTGAAGGTATTTCAATTTTATAAATATCATTACCATCAGTAGCATATTTATCATCAGCAAATGTAGATTCATATTCTTTGTTAAGCTCAATTGGTGTAGCTGCAGAATATAAGTCGTTAGGCTCATCGCTAATCGGTGTTGCTGATTGTACTTCTGCCGCTTGAATCTCTAGTGTTTTTGGTGAAAATGTTATCAATAATACAGTCGTCATTATACCTATTAATAGAACTATTTTTCTCATTCTTTCTTCCCCCTGAACATTTATTTACAATTTTACATCTTACTATAATAGTAGTTATTGTGTGTGCTTTCGACAAAATTTGTCATTTTCCAATCTAGGAAACGCTCAAATATTACTATAGATATCAATCCCAGTTAAATGACTCAATAAACCTCACACTCTTCCAATCCTTCCTCCCACCAAACACAAACACTTTACTCTTCCTTTACAAGTATAATTATCTTGTAACTTACTAATTTATTCTGTGTCATATCTAACAATAAAATTGTTAATTTGATCACATTTTCCGGATAACAGTTCTTTTGGTTTCAAGAGAAAGGTATTTTTGTCAGGGACAAGGAACCTGTCCCTAAGTACATTTTGATTTTAACAAGAACTCCGGGACAAGGAACCTGTCCCTCCGTCCCGCTTATATCCCTCCGTCCCGCTTATATAGTTTGCGAGTTTTCACATAGTCTTGTTCGTAGGTGGTTTGTCCAATTTGTTTTGAGAATTCATCACAATAGTCTTCAATTTCGTCTCCGAAGAGTCTTCTTTCAAAGTTATATCTTATGTTATGTCCGATTTCATGTCCTAGGGAGAATAGTAACTCATCGCGTGCCTCTTCTTTGGTAATTAACCAATAGTAGTTCTTTTCTACATCAGTATAAAACCTGTACATATTCTCTTCAGGATCTCTTTCTAGTGGATAGACCCTTATGACTGCTCCGATACTTGAACGATCATCGTTATCTGGAGTATAAGAAGCAAAAATCTGATAAGGATATTCTTCGGGTCGATCTTCGAATGATATTTCTTCAATTCCGACTAAAGCTGTAGAATGTTTTTCTTCAGCCCTCCTTAGTAATTCATTTACCTCTTCACGAGAGATAGGAACATCGTAGTTTTCACTTCTAAAGGTTTCCCTATAAAATTTTATCTCCTTCAATCCCTTATTTTTGTAGATTTGATCAAAGTACTTTTTCGATTTCCTTAATGATGGGCCTTTACTAAGAGCACTCATTACTAAAATGAACGTAAAAGCAATTAGAAAAAGGGCAAAAACGACAATTAATGAGATGAACAGAATAGTAGATAACATGATTCCCTCCTGTAAAAACTCTTACTTTAACTAGATTAAGGTTCAATTAGTATCATTATGCTTCTCTTCCTAAATTTGTATCAAATAATGTCACAACATCCATTCCCCGTGAGGCAGCTTTATTTAGGGCAATTCGATCTTCATTAAAGAACATTATTTTTGGCTTTTTGAATATGGATAATTTCCTTTTTCTCAGAGTTTCTAATTGATAGAGATAATGACAAAGAATCACATCATCATTAACTCTCGGTTTCAAATTTTTAGAAAGAACGTACTTGTTGAAATCCTCTGTTGAGTCTTGTCCAACATACTGAATTTTCCCTTTTTCATTTAATCTGGTTAAATAAGCAGTTGCTTTTTGAACTTTGTAGTAGGTATCTCCTTGTTTCAGATCTTCTAATTCATCAAGAATTAAGGTAGACACCCAAATGCTTTTATTCTTCATTTTCAATAGTTTATCTAATAACTTCTCATCATTTCTTACAATCTCCATGAAGAAGTTAGTATCCATACAAATGGAATATCCATTTTTCATACAATAATCTAATGAATAATGAAACGCTTGAATTCCCTTTTCTCTTGTATAAGTATTTTTTTGCGTTCCTTTCAACCAAGATAAAACGGATTTTTTACGTCTTGCTTCCCTTAGCATTTGTGTATCTCGGTTAATGCTATCAATCGTATCTTGCTTATACTTCAAAAACTCCTTATGCTCTGCTCTCATTCTTAAATCTGCTAAATATAGGGCTGCTCCGACTGAATATAGGAGATTTATTGTGAAAATAAATGTAGCTGTATTCCTTTCGATCATTTCTCGAAAGAAACTGTCAGGCATTATTTCATAGAAAAAGTAGATAACAAAAGCAAAAGGAAACGTTCCTAAAATTGATAAAAACCCCGTTTTGTATCTTCTTATTAAAATGTCACCTAGTCCAATAAATGCCATATTCAAAAGCGTTGGAATTGTATTGAGTTTTCCAATCAATTTTCCTATTAAAAATGAAACAATTAAGGCAATAACAAGAATCATAACTAGATGTTGAAGTTGATAATATAGTAACATTGTAATCCTCCTTTTAATGACTATTGTACTAGAAAATTACTAACATTCATTAGCTTCATTATAAGTACCTATTGTATTTAACACGTTGTAGGGTGAATTCGTTGATTCCTTTAAATCCATCACGATTAAATATGATCTTGCCTCTATGACTTCATATCAAAGAGGCAACCTTATTATTCCACTGGCAACGGAATCTCAGCTACCGCATCCTCGCCATTATCGGTAAAGATTTGCTTAACTCTTAACGTTAAGTTCGGTTTGTCCTTAGGTGTAATAAATACGATATTTCCTTCTTTAAAACCACCATCAATAACACTTGAGCCATTATTAAACGGATTTTTAATATTTGTTCCAGAAATCCCTCCGCTTTTTACCTCACCATTAGGTGTAATCACATCAAATGATACTGTGCTAAGCTGTTCTTCTCCGGAATGGTTTGTTACCTTTACATTTAGAACCCCATAGCCCTCGTCATTGCTGCTTGGTTTCTGAGCAAATACATAACCAGTTAAAGATGATTTTGTATAAATACCATTTAACGTATAGTAATAATGGTTTAGCTGCACCTCATAGTCTCCGACCGTGACCGTTTTATTGATTTCAATCGGGTTTCCATTCTCCGGCCCATTCATCACATCAATTTCTTCCTCACTTAAAGTGTTTAGTTCCTCTTGCGTCATGTTCTTAGGATCTAACTCTTTATGTACTTCTTCAGTTTTCACTTGTGGAGATGAAATCTCTTCTTTAGCAGAACAACCAATTAGGCTTGATAAAATAATAGTGAATAGAAAGAATGTCTTTAAAAATCTAGGTTTCATGTTTTAGCCCTCCATTGTAGGTAATAAATAAAATTTTTATCAAAGCTTCTACTAGTTTAGAATTGAGAACACAAAAAAATCTCCTCCTTTAATGTTTGATAAAGAATGAAATATACAGAGACACAAACCACACAATTAAATAAGCCCTTGTTATAAGGTGCTAAAAAAGCTTATAAATTTGTGATTCGTAAAAAAAACTGTATATTTTCTCTTTATCTCTTCTTAAAGAAAGAGATTCGTATATAAAGATATAAAACTTCAAAATCTAGTATATAAAGCGTATATAAATCTAAAATGTATATTATGTTAGTATTTTACTATAAAGGATAAATTGTGTAAATACTTAATTCACATCCTAAGAATGCTAGAACGGAAATGATAATACAAAAAAGGAAACCTTAAAGCTATTATTAAATGAACTTTCCGTTGTAATATTTTCAAGCTGGAGGTCCTCGTCTTTAAATTGTTTTAATTGTTTTTGTATTCAGCTTTATAAACGATTCTACCTGGTGACTTTGATGAACACCTGTTTTACACCATATAGCAAAGTGTTCACAGTTATTTACAACGAGATTATATTCTTTTTGCCCTAAACATTTTCTTGCATTTTGTATGGTTTCTTCATTTGTATTTAAAGGTCTTTTTTTGATCAGCGTGTATAGCTCTAAAAATAAGTTTACATTTTTAATGAGATCATACATCGGGTCTGCTTGCCTTACCATTGTTTTAACTGATCCATTTTTGATATCTGAAACTGTAATAGGAGAATTTTTGATAGACGAATGTGCATACTCACAGTTCAAGATGAAAAAACGATCGGATTCCCTTAGAAAATGGTTCATATCAGTTTCCATGATTTCGTTATTTTTCATGTCGATATCCGAATCTTTAGAGGTAAAGTGAATCACTCTATCATTACCTATGTATACCCCATAATGTTCAAACGGAACTCCATGCTTCGTTTTCCGTTTAACCCCTATAACATCTCCAGCTTCTAGCATTCTATTTTTCTGTTTGTATTTTATGTAACTCTTAACACTTTCCTCAGCCGCTTTTGTCCCAATTATACTAATTCCTGTTTTAATTAAAACAGAAGAAATTGAAGGGCCTTTCTTAAGAACGGTATCAATAGCTATCTTAGTCAGAAATGAAGGCAACAAATCGAATTCTCCTTATCAGTTTAAAATAAAATATTTGTGTTATAAATTCTAAAAATAGTAAAATTTACTCATATACCTATATCCTATCATTTTTTCACTTTGCTAAGATATATTAATCTGTAAAAATGCCTTATCTATGTTGAACTTTCCTTATCATCTTCTGCTCAAAAGAAAAGCATATATAACCTGATGAAGCAAAAGAATGGGTTTCGTTCTATTATAAAAGATCTTATTAGGATGAACCTAAAGAGAAACAAGCAAAAAGTTTGGGAATGCTAGATTTATGTATAAGGAAGCCCATTGTTTCGTACACTAGAAATTGATTTTGGATATGCGGAAAAAAATATATAATTAGGGATATGATTATATAAATGGGACAAGGAACCTGTCCCTGTGAGGTGATCAAGTGAGAAACAGTATTTGGCAAGAAGATGATGAGTACTACAGGTTAGAGCCATTAACAGATGCGATGGTAAAAGAGGCAGAGGATAAGCTTAATATTAAGCTACCGCACTCATATATTAATATCTTAAAAGAGCAGAATGGAGGATATATTAAGTTTGATTCTTTTCCTTGTTCTACTCCAACATCCTGGGCTGATGATCATGTAAATGTGGATCATATTTTTGGGATTGGTAAAGAAAACAGTATATTAGACAGTGAGTATTTAATAAATGAATGGGATCTGCCGACCAATATTGTACTGATCTCTGGAAGTGGGCATTCATGGATTGCTCTTGATTACAGAGAAACGAGAGAAAATCCTCCTGTTATTTTCATTGATGTTGATGATGAAAAGATTATTGAATTAGCTGCTAGTTTTGATTTGTTTTTAGATGGGTTGATGATTTGGGAAGGTGAAGTCTGAAAGTTAATGAGTGTATTGTGTTGAGGAACAGGAAAAGCCAACTGCTAGAGTTGGCTTTTTTGTAGTAAGATTTTAAGTTAATTCATCTCAATCAAGAGTTTAGTTTTCCCAGATAAACATTCTCCTAGTGAGCAAATTTAGTCTGGGACAAGGAACCTGTCCCCTAGTTCTTCCCTAGTTTTTCATATACGAAACCTGATTTTTGTTGTCGATGATGTAGTAGCCGCCACCGACTTGGAATTTGTTGCCGTCGATGGAGTAGACTCTGTAGGATTCACCTTTTTTTAGGGTTTTGTGGATTTCGCCTGATGGTGCGTATAGTTTTGTGTCTTGTAGCATGGATACGAATCCTACGTAGAATGCTACGTTGCGGTCGTTTTTGATATAGTAACCGCCGCCGACGTCAAATTCATAATCATCATAGTTATATACCCTAATTAACTCATTTGTTTTTACTTTACGATATGGTTTACCATCCGGAGAATAGAGGGTTGTTTCATTGCGTATAACTAATCTACCAATCAGAAGGCCCATTTTGTTCTTTTCATGTCTAACATAATAGCCGCCGCCAAGATGATAGTAGTTTCCTAATATACCAAATGTACGGTAATATTCTCCCTTTTTTAGTTGTTTATAAACTGTGTAGGATCCATTAGGTGCTCTTTTTAATAGCGGTACTGGCTGTTTAATATAAAGTCTGGCTATTGGATGATTATGATTGATAGATGTAAAATAAGGCCCATCATAGCTAGTAGGATTTTTGAGTTCCACAAGAGTAGAATAATAATCAAGATAATATCCACTATCATCTCTATATATAGAGATAAAACCATCTTTATAATGCAATATTTTCGTTACATTACCTGTTTTGATAGAATAAAGTAAATCATTATTTTCATACGAATATACATCAATACCACCATTAACATCTGCAGCATACATATGATCATCACTTGTATTGAATGCATAATCATTGTATCTTTTTCCTAAATCATCCTGAAATACCATATCCCCCATTTTCACCGAAGATGACCAAAAGACAATTCCGCTATTATTAAACATTCTAAGGCCATCCGGAGTGATTCTCATCTGATCTGTTAAAGGATAATCACCATGATAAGGCGAGTCATATTTTAAAAAAATTGTTCCTTTATTTATTTCAAGTGCGTTTAAATCACTAGGACTTATATGAGGTGTTATCGTATAGATTTTATTATTAACAGCATTATAAGAGATTGTTGACCGGTCATAAATTCTAGCAGTATTTTCATTATTCGGAACTTCTTGTCCATCTTTTAGTGAGTATACTTTCATTGCATTCCATTGCCCTGAACCTGGTGACACATATATAAAGCCATCCTTATCCACTGCGATATCGTACGGATCTGCCACAATATCAAATGTACGATCAAGCGTAAAAGAATTTATATCTACTAATGCAATTGCTCCCTTATAAGAACCGAAGTTATAGCTATCATGAGCCATTTTGTGCTGAATTAGAACCAGTTTATTTTGATATATTTCTAATTTAGTAGTTGGATATGGCAAATTTAGCGTCTTCATTTCTCCAGTTTTGTAATTAATAGAATAGACAGTATTGGCACCTTTTCGTGTTAAATAAATAATGGGCTTATCAGGATCCAGTACTGAATCCGCTGGTTCAAACCCCAGATAAACAGGTCCACTATTACCCGCCGCTTTTGCCTCATTCATTTGTATAAAAGGAATAATTAATAAAAAAACAAAAACACCCAAAAATCTCCTCAAATTCCTACCCCCCAAGTATTCTTAGGCTAAGTATAGCACCATGATAGGGACATAGGGACAGGTACCTTGTCCCTTGTGCTCCTACAAATAAGCTACCTTGAATCAGTAAGGAATTTGGGACACGGAACCTGTCCCTAAAGTTTCGAAGCATAGATATTTAGTTCTTTACTCATTTTTTCGATATCATCGATATATTTTGAGATTTCTTCTGTTGAGATTTCCTGTTCTTTCCCGACCGCTACTACCTTTTCTATAGATGAGGCCATATCATGCATAGATTTCTGAATATCTTTTATCGTCTCTCGGATCTTCTCAGCAGATGAACTAGTTTCATTTGATAGCTTTCTAATTTCTTTAGCGACTACGTCAAATCCCTTTCCCATCTCTCCTGCACGAGCTGCTTCAATTGAGGCGTTTAAGCCTAATAAATTACATTGATCTGCTATTTTCTTAATAAACGTGATAACATCATCTGTTTTTTTCATTTCTTCAGATGCTAGTTTAGATTGGTTTAACAGATGATGGCTAATATTTGATAACCCCTCTGCTCCCTTTTCTACTGTTTCAATTCTCTCGTTAGTTGAAACAACGGATGATACGATTTGATCCGAAATCTTCCTTAATTCTCTTTCATTATGCTCTTGCAGTTGAATGGCAATAGCCCCTATGACTTTCCCTTGATGAACAATAGGGTGTGCTAGTCCTGTAAAAGAAAAACCAAAGAACTCCGCTGGTACCTCTTCTTTAATAGATTTATTATTTCTAATACATTCTGCGAGCGGTTCACGAGGATTAATTTTGGTTCCTTTCCTCGCTCCTAGATCAATTTTGGGACTTGGATAATAGGCAAGCCATTCTTCCGTATTGCTTATTCCCATTGCAATATTGGGTAGCATTTTGGAGATGATAGATATAATTTTTATATAAGAATCTAGTTCATTAGAATGCTCATTAGTGTTGGTTTTGTTCATGATTGATGTTGCCATATGATGACCCCTCTCTTTTCTTAGTTATTATTATAAACGTTCATTTCTGTTGATACATTTTTTAATGTGTTTTTCTAAAACACAATTAAAAAGGAGAAGTGCATAGTAACACTTCTCCTAGTAACATCTTCATCAAGAGTGGCAGTTGAATATCTATTTTCATGATTTCTAGTTATAAAATAGCATTCTTCTATTCAGTCTGGGACAAGGAACCTGTCCCTAATTTTTGTTGTAACCAAACGGAATTGTCTGTAATTTCCGCTTAAAGGAATTTTCAATTTCAACTGCTTCTAATGCTGTGATGTCTTTGGGTAGAACTTTTAAGATAATATATTGGAAATTTAGATGTGCTGTTGGGTTCAGTGCATGTAACTCTTTAAATTTTTCATTTCCCCCATGAATGGTTGAGGCATACTCCTTCCAACGTCCGAGTAAACCATTTTTATTATAGGAAGAGCCGATATATATTTTGCCGTTTGAACGGTCCGTTATTGCATAAATCGCATTTATTGAACTTAAAGCGATATGCCAATTCGCATATGTTTGCTGATTATCGATGATTTGTTTTAATTCCTGATACGTTACTATGACATTTTCGTATCCTGGAAACACAACTTCACTTGTATTCACTAGCTGCGTAATAGGCTTTTCATTTGTTCCTTTTTGGTACCATTTCACAGCTGCCTTACCCCATTCAATAAATAACTTATTTTCATATGTCATTAAAGGGTCATCTTCAATTTCAAATAGGGGATGCATAATTTCATCTTTATATGACTCTAGTAAAAATGGTGAACACTGTGGAGATATACTTGGAGCCTCTCCGTGTCGTACTTCATATGACTTTAAATACTTTGCAGTTGTCCCTTCATCCGCAGAGAAAACAATTACTCTATCATATCCATCAAAAAAACCAGGAGATTGCTTTTGTGTATATTCCCTCAAGGATCCATCACGATAAGCATTAATAAATCGTTCATGCTTCATTGAATGACGGATAAGTAATGTTCTTGTTAAGTTGTATTGACAGCGTAGTAATAAATCTGATAAATAGAAATGAATCATACGTTACTCCTTTAGGTACATAGGGGTCTGGTCCCTTGGCCTAAACATAGGGTCAGGTACCTTGTCCCACTTTTTTTGTCTAAGAAAAGTTAATTCTACAGCTTTTCATTTGTTTCTTTATATTCAATATAACGTTGTAAAGCAAGGAGGTAATGATTTTTAGATTTTGGAAATTCTTTCTCGATAGCTGCTTTTAATATTGGAGTTATTTCATTTTCTCCCCTATATAACCCTCTATTAACAATGCCATTAAAACGACCGACATAATCTTCAGCAGAGCCTTCACCGATATTATATTCTTGCATTAGGAATTCTTTGAATTTCATTGTTCATCCCTCCTAGTTTCGTAATTATTATCCAACTAAACTATATCTACAAAATTCTACATTCCTTTTTAAAGTCCTTTTCCGATGTTAAAATCTTCGCAGAAATAACATCTAAACCTCATTGTATTTCGTTAATGAATATTATTTACTAGACCCCCATGGTTAAGTGAATTTAATTTGCTATTAACAAGAACCAAAACATTCCGCGATATTAATAGTCAATAATAAAATTTATTACTTTATTTATCCTTTATAGGAATATATTGACTATTATTACAGTACTATAGTAAATTTATTACGTGACTTTTATACTATTTCTATATGGGGAGGACAACATGAAAAGAATCATCGTAGCACTTTTATTTACCATTTTAGTTGGATCACTGCTTCCAGCTATATCAGAGGCTTCAACTGATGTGAACTACAACAATGCAGTAAAACAAGGTAATAGCCTTAGATTATTAACGATTTCGTTTAATGCATCTATTGATGATGGTGATATCGCTGTGATTGATAGTATGTATGATGATTTAAGTTCAGAAATTAAGAAAACAGAAAAAATGATTGGTAAAGTTTCAGGATCAAAGAATAGAAAAACACTTAACGAAAAATATGTAACACCTGCAAAAGTTGCAAGAGAACGAGTGATTTATGAAGTATCTCAATTTAGATTACTATTTGTAATAGAAGATTGGTTCCAAAAAAATGATTTTGAATCAATGGAAAAAGATTATGCAAAGCTTGAGCGATTAAAGAAGCGCTCTGTTGAGATTAAAAAGGCTGGTGGGTATAAGGCTCTACCTACATCAGTTAATAGTGAGTTAGATTCTTATGAGCAATGGATAAAAGAAAGATTCACGTTTACACCAATTGAACAAATGCCAGTTTTTCAGACGCATCAGGATGCATATACATACAGACTTAGCGAAGATCTTCAATTTAATTCAAACACAAGATATCTATATGATAATGGGTTGGCATTAATATGGAGATATTCTGTAGAGCATAGGGAAGTATATTGGTTAAATGGAAACTATGATACAATAAGCGGAAAAATTGTAATAGGGAAACAAAATGAGGGTGTGGATTGGGCTGGATCATTAAAGATTAAAGTAGATGGCTCCGAGGTTTATTATACAGACGTTCCTGCAACAATCACAGAACCTTGGGAATTTGATGTTGATTTAAGGGGAGCAAACCTTGTGGAAGTAACCCTTAAAGGATCTTATATTGCATTGACTGACACTAATTTCAATAGATAGGGACGTGGGGACCATAAAGTTCCCCATATCAGCAAGAAACTGTGGGACATGGAACCTGTCCCTTTGTCTCTCCCTTTGTCTCGCTTTTAAACACTTTAGTGATATGTAATTCAAGGAAAAACCTTATTTTATAGGTATTTAAGAAATATAAATAGGTAATTAGAAACCCTACCTACGACACTTTTCGACATAAATCGACAATGATATTATAAGGTTGTGTGTTTTACCTTTCGAGATGCAATTTATGCATCTCTTTTTTATATCCTTTAAATATCTATATCCGCTCTCCATATCTTAACTGTAACTATAATATATCTATCAATTCTCCATCAATTCCTATTCAACTGAATACCGTTATATGGTCCTACATTGACTGTTCCAAGAATTTGCTTCCACATGCCCTCTCGTTTAATGATGTCAGCACCTTCATAAAATTCTATAACCGAAAAAATGACTTCGTTATATCCCTTTTCCAATACAAATAGGTTAAGGTGATGAGCATCACCTAGAGAATTTAAATGGTTCACCCACCTCTCCAGTATCCCACCAGATCCATATGCACTTCCTATGTATCTACTTGTGCCATCCTCAGATCGCTGGATGTAAATACCTTTTTGTGATAGAACTTTCTTTATATAATTATCTTCTGAATTATCTTCCCAAATTTTAATTATCTCTTTCCACTTAAATGTCATGCCCATTACATCAATAATCGATGTATCGACATTCGGAAGTTCTAACCCTTCGAATCTAGACATTCGAGCTACCGAACTGCTTTCTTTACATATTTTAATAATGTCTTTATTCAATAAGAGATTTTTAATTTGACATGTTAATGAGTGATAGTCTGCTGTTTTAAACACAGTAAGGTACTTTTTGGTTGATCCTTGGAAACCCTCAATACTCCCAAGACTTTCTCTTAGATCATCCACCATATCTGTAGCATGATATATTCTAAAGTAAAAGTCATTTTCGGTACCAACTACCTCAAAAGCACGTATTTTATAAATGTTTGGCTTAACCCTGTAAGAAACATAAGGAGTTGTGCGATCTCTTTTGTCGTCCTTTTCCCTAATATCAAACAAATCTGATAATCCACTGTTATTATATAAATTAGCTAAAATATCAAACACTATTTTCCATTTCCCTTCCACAAAAATAAGGTAACTTGAAACTGGCAAATTATCTATTTTTAGTAGTTTTCTAAACTAATTATACAATAACATTGTTTTCCAATTTCAAAAAACATATATGTTACCGATATAAAAAAGGTGCTTTTATAAATGGCTAATTATAGGGAGGAAAATATGAATTTAAAGAATGGAATGCTTATAGTAGTTGTCATTATGATTCTTTCAGCATGCAATCAGGAAGACGCAGCATCTAGCTATGACATAAGCGAACAAAGTTACGAAGAATCAAGCAATAGTTATGACAGTGTTAGTGAAATCGATGAATCTTTAAGTGAAGGTTATAACGAAAGTGGAGAAGATTACTCAGCCGATGAATCCTTCCCTAACCAAGAAGCTATTTCTGATGATATGAATGGAATCACGTTTGATGAACTAAGAGATGCTGTTGTCAATCAAAATTCAGTACACACTTCTGATCCCCAAGAATACATATCTAAGTTTAATGCTTGCTTAAATATTTATGAAGATGCATTCAAATCAGTTCCTGACGTTAATAATGAAGAGATTAATTTTGAACAGTTAAGTGAGAACTTTGACCATTTCCAACGAGCTGTAGAATGTTATCAAAATGATGTGCCTTATTATGATTCTGGTGATGAATTGTTAGACCTTATAGTTACTTATGTGGATATGCAAAATAAGGTTGTAAATTATATTAGCTGGGGTAGAAGAATACAAGATAAAATGGCAGCCGGAGAAGATTACAGATTGAACTGGAACATTTTATGACTACTGTAAGCCAAATGGTAGAGAATAGGAATATTTTTATTAACCATTACACTTCTTTTATGGAATAAAATAAAAGAGGGTGTCCTAAAAGTATAGCTTTTGGGACACTTCTCTTTTTTGATTATATTAATACTAAAACTAGAGATACCCTTGGAGAGCAGTATTATCTAACAAAGTAATAGGTAAATCAGCTCCAATATTAATATAATTTGGGATTCTCTATAAATTCAATTCCTGCTAATTGATAACGATAAAATGGATTATGACCATCCCATCCTTCTTGCATACTGGTTGAAGGTAACGAGTCGTCTTCTTCCTTAGTCACAGTACAAGTGTAATAATATTTCATCAACACTTTATAAATTTCTTCATAAGTTAAATTTTCTTGGTATGCTTTATCAACCAGCATTTTCAAATAAAGGTTTTTAGGTACTATGTGTTCAAAGATTAATTTTTTCTTTTCCTTTTGCTGCAATACAAGCAAGGCTTGCGGAGTTATAAAGTCGGTCATACTATATTTCCCTTTATATAAGTCATTCTGACGATGATAGCTTTCTGTTAAAAAGTACAAATCATCTCCCAAACCTTTGGGACTTAAATGGTATTGCTTTAATCGTGGATCACTTATTTGGAGCTTTAGTTGAATGATTTCTTCTAAATGTTGACTTAAAAACTCGATAAATTCTACTCTTGAAAACTTACTTGTTATAGAAGATGAATATTGATTCTCCTTTGATGATTCCCTTTTAGCCCTTCCTAGCTCATCTATATCAAAACTGTATACTGAACCATTTGTATGTGTATAAAATTCGTTATCTTGTATTCCTTTATTAATTATTGTCCAAGGAAAACGCTCTCGACCTAGTTCCGATTTCATAAAATGAGCTGCCTTTTGAATTGACGGAAACTCTGCAAGAGGTTCGTTGTTTTTATATATGGTAACTCTTTTCATCTCTTTCACCTTATTTCTAGTAAAAAATTCTTTGCCACTTATCCTTCCCAACTATTTATCCACCCTATCATAGAATTATGAGGTTACGTATAGCCTTGTCGTTTTACCCAACATGGCATTATGGAAGTTCATTAAAACAATTTCGGAAACTCTTTGTAGAGTAGAAAACTGATTTCAAAAGGGATAGCTTACGCTATCTCTTTCTACTTTCAGCTCCCCCTCATCAAACCGT